>NZ_JJNY01000105.1:0-32318 GCF_000690035.1 Pseudoalteromonas sp. S3431 | reverse complement strand
TTTATGCAGGTTGGTATAAACTTTACAAAAAAAGGCCGCTACTTATAAAATAGCGGCCTTTGAATAATTAAATTTATTTATTTAATTATTTAGTATCATACCAATTCGCTTAATTAAGTGATCAACTTTGAGGCAAGAAAATCTTGTCGATAACAAGGCAAAAATTTCGTTATTTAGTTGCTCTATATCAGAAATTTTTAACGCAGTTACCGTCAGATTTAATCCCTCAAATTGATTAAGTATTATTGCGGGTTGGTATAAGCACGTGGCATTTTTGAATCTGTCGTATAGCGGTCACGCAGTTTATCTTGACGCGATTGTGTAGAAACCTCAACGCCATTAATAAACATTTTGCTCACATGGCTGCTTAGCTCAAACGGGTCATTACTCCATATTACTACATCAGCAGCTTTACCAACTTCAAGGCTACCTGCATTAATACCAAATACATCAGCAACGTTTGATGTAACCGCTTTTAACGCACCTTCTTGGCTCATACCGTACGACACAGCATTACCAGCATCAAAACGTAGCTGATAAATGTTGTGGCTTGCATCGCCGCCTACTGTTAGTAATACTTTAACGCCCGCTTTTTCAAGCACACTAGCATTATCTAAACTCGCATGAAGCGAATCAAAGCTTCCTGGTAAGCTATCCATTGCACTAACGATCACTGGGATATTTGCTTTAGCAACGCGCTCTTTAACTACAACAGCATCTTGCGCACCGTTAAGCACTAAATTAATGCCAAATTGCTCTTTTACTTTAATGAGCTCAATAATATCAGCCGCACGTGATACGCCAACCACTAATGGCATTTCGCCAGTGAGTACTTTTGCCATGACTTTATCTTCAGTACTTGGTTTGTCATCGTCTTTTTTCGCTTTTTTACCAGCTTTAGTTTTGTGCTCATCAAGCTTATTAATAAGTGTTTGCAAAGTAAAAGCACGTGAGCCTTTACTACGCTCACCTAAGTAAACAATTAAAGCCGCTTGTTTTTGCATGTCGCTGTCAAAACTACCACTTAAATCAACAACACTGGCAAGGCCTGAAAAAATGCTATCGCCGCCATGTGGAGTAATTACATCGCGTGTTACGCCGCCTTTACGAGCATAAGGCACTAAGCTTGAATGAGCGTTGTAAGCCAAGCTTACGTCAAAATCGATACCGGCTTTATCCTCGCCTGCATCGCGCGAGCCCGCAACTGCACTTACTTCAACTAAACCAAGTTGGTTAATACTTGCAATAAAGCCAGGGGTTACAATTTGACCTTTTGCATCAATAACCTTATCAGCTTTCACTTCAGTTGGGTTAATCGCGGTGATTTTACCATCTGTCATTACAATGCTTGCCGCTTCTAATACACCTTGATCAGATGACGTATGTAATGTTGCATTAATAATTGCTAGCGATTGTGCGCTTACAGCACCAGATGCTAATAATCCTGCAGCAACCAGAGAAAGCGAAAACGAACGTGATAAATTTTTCATTCTGGGTGCTCCTTATTGTTGACCTAACATAAAATCACTTACTGCTTGATACGCGCTGTCGTTTCTATCGTAAACTTTTGCACCATCAACAAACACTTGTTCAGCTTTAGCATAAACACTAAATGGGCTTTGATTCCAAATAACAACATCGCCCTGCTTACCTGCTTCTAGTGAACCTGTTTTGTCATCAATACCTAACGATTTAGCAGCGTTAGACGTGATCCATTTAATAGCGTGTTGCTCAGAAATATCAAAACCATTTTCGTTAGCGCGGTACATAACCTTGCCCGCTTCTTGGTTTAAACGCTGAATAGTAGTATCTGAATCTGAGTGAACAACTGCACACGAGTTTTTAACCGCATCAACAATAGCCACGTTTTCTTGTACCATATCGTAGGCTTCCATTTTAAAGCCCCACCAGTCTGGCCAAAGTGCAGCACACGAACCATTTTGGGCAAGTAAGTCAGCAATTTTATATGCTTCTACACCGTGATGAAAAGTACCTGCGTGGTAACCAAATTCTTTTGACAGGTCAATCATCATTGCCATTTCTTCAGCTTTATAACAATGATTATGAATCATCACTTCGCCTTCAAGCACACCGCGTAGCGTATCGTGTTTAATATCACGTACTGGTGCTTCTGGGTTTAAACCTGCCGCGTAATCGGCATCGTACTTATCCCATGCACGTTTGTATTCAGCAGCCTCAGCCCATGCCATACGGTAACCAGCCATATTACCCATACGAGTTGAAGGCAGCACGCCTTTGCGACCATAAACACGTTTAGGGTTTTCACCACATGCCATTTTTAAACCATACGGCGCGCCAGGAAATTTCATGCCTTGCATAGTGTGTGCAGGTACATTTTTAAGCGTAACACCGCGACCACCAAATAAGTTAGCTGAGCCTGGTAAAATTTGCAGAGAAGTAATGCCGCCTTCGCGGGCGCGGTTAAAGCCTGGATCTTGTGGCCAGACAGAATGCTCAACCCACACTTCTGCAGTGTTAGGGCTGGTCATTTCGTTACCATCTTGATGCGACTCAACCGACGGGCTTGGGTATGCGCCTAAATGTGAATGTACGTCAATAATACCCGGTGTTACCCATTTGCCTTGTGCATCAATTGTAATATCAGCAGTGGCTGTTAAGTCTTTACCGACTTGTTGTACTTTGCCGTCAACAAGTAATACATCTGTTTCATCTAAACGCTCACCAGTACCTGTTAAAACGGTGGCATTGGTAATTAATGTGCTAGATGTAGAAACTGGCTGATAAGTACTTGGGTAAGGGTTTTTGTTAATTGTTATTTTATCGTCTTGCGGGCCGTTTTCTTGGCAACCTACAAGTGCAGCAGCTAAGCCCACTGCTAATAAAGAAGGTGCAAATTTTTGCATGTTGTTTGGATCTCCTGTTTTTTTGCTACTTTAGCGAAAGCTAAGGAATAAAGCCAAAAAAACAGGTGAAAACGCAGTTAATTAAGATGAATATCTGTAATTATTTCTTTATATAATTGTTATACAACTTTTCAAGCGCACCTTCGGTGGTAAGCGAGGGGTCTTTGCTTATAAAGTGCTTTACCGTACGCGTCACAAAATCAGAGTTTTGCTTATGTAGCTTTGAAAAATCTTTAATAAGTGTATTACCGTCTTTAGCTGCAGTTACTTTGTCATGACGGTGACGATACTGGCTCAATGCTTTATTAAAATCACCTTGGTAGTCTTCAACCAAAATTTTATAAAAGTCACTTTTTTGTACGTTTAAATCATTAATGCAGTAATTTAGCGCTTCTTTAAAGTCGGTAAATATCATGCCCTCTACATCAAACTCTTTCGTTTTTTCACGCACAGCTACTTTGGCATCTTCTGTGGCATAGCTAAAACCCGTAAAGGCTAAACGCTCAGCGGCTTCTTTTCCTAATTTCATACCCGCTTGAATACTATGGGCAAACTCGTCGCTCATGTCGCCAAGTTCGCTTTCTTCCCACATGTTATAAACGCGCAGTGGTTTAGCATATTTATTTGAGAGCTTTTTTTTAAGCTTGGTAAAACGCTCATCAATCGTCATCAGTCTTTCGTTATGTAAAAGTGCATGACACTCATAACACGCAGGGATAGAGATAAAGTCAGCCTCTTCACCTAAATCAACAATGCTTTGTAGCATATGCAATGGTGGACAATGGTCGCGCTCTGTTGCTTCACAACCACAATAAAAACACTGGTTAAAATGCTGCTGATCGCAAGCGTATGCTTGCTGATAATAACTGGCTAACGTTTTGCTCACCGTTGCTCCTAAAAAAACACGACTAAATTATGGGGGCGATAATAACAGCCTGAAAAAATAAATCAGCTGTAATAAAAAAATTTATATAAGTGTGTCAAAAAACATACTTAAATTGCTATTAATTCATACATCTAATTATAAGTGTGTATTAATCACATACTTGCTTACAGCTTGTTGCATTTGGTTAACAGCTTTTTTATTCAATTCGTTTAATACTTACCCTGCACCCGCAAATAATGAGGAATAAATTATGAACATATTAAAAGCAACTTTATATACTGGCTTAGTATTAAGCGCGGCACTTATTACAACGCCAACTTTAGCAGCAAAATTTGTTGCTGCTGATACAAGCCCAGGTACACAGGCTTGTATGGCTGTTGCGTCTAATAAAGCCTATAAATTGCGTGCAACACTGCGTGATTTACGTACCAGTAAAGCCGCCATCAACAAACTGCAATGTAATAACTTACCAATAACAGAATTTGTATCACTTTATAATTTAGATAAAAGCGCTAATTATCTAAATATTGAAGCGACAACACGCACATCAATTAAAGATTTAGCCAAAGTAAACATGCCTACAGTAACTATTATTACAAGCCCTAAATAAATGGCAGCTAAAAAGCAATTAAGCAGGCTGTTAAACCGCTTGCTTAATTCATTTTAAGTTAGATAATCACCGCTATTAAGCCAAATAAACCACCAAATACACCGCCCCACACAACAAGCCAGCCTAGGTGCTCGCGGATCATAGTTTGAATAATCTCTTTCACCATCTTAGGGGTAAGCTCATCTAAGCGCTCATCAACTAGTTTAAGCACTGTTTTATATAAACTCTCTGCGCTGTTACCTTGTGAAAGTGTTTGGGTTACTAATGCTTTAAAATCGTCAGTTTGAGAGATCTCACCAAGCGACAGTTGCATTTTTTCAATAAACTTTTCACGCATTGGCTCTATTGCCGCTGTACCGCCAAACATTCCTAGCATACTGCCAAACTGAGATTGCTCTATTACTTCTAACAAATTGTCAAAAGCAGGGTTTAAATCAACATTGCTAATTATTGGCTCAAAGTCGATATTTGGCTGTGCTTTATTTAGTAAATTATTAATTTTTTGCTCTGAAAAAAACTCCGTTAATATTAAGTTTCTTATGGCCACTTTAAAACTTTCAAATTTAAGTGCTATAACGCCTGAGCCATATAAAAACGGAACCTTTTCGAATAACATATGAATAGCCAATAAATTAGTTACCGCACCAGAAAGTGCAAATAAACCAACAGATAGCACAATTGCTTGGTTAAACACAAAACCTACAACAACACATAAACCTGCTAGCGAATTGGTTATTAAACTTTTGTTCATTCTTACTCCATTACAGTAAATGTAGTTTTATGCAATATAGCCGTTAATTTTACAACGTTTAGATTGTTAAATTAATTCCTTTTTGCCATAGTTTAACTATCTGTTTAAAAGGTGAGCAATTGTTATGTGGAAAACAGTAAACGAGCACATCAGCCAAGCTATTCATTATGATTTTAAACACACCCACAAACGCCAACTACAAAGTTCCAGCTCCGATAAACTATTTCATTTAAGTAACGGTACACAAAACTACTTAGTAAAAGTAGCATTAAAAAATGAACTCGAACGTTTTGAAAGTGAAGCTATCGGTTTAGAACTTTTAGCACAAAATAGTGTATTTATGGTGCCCGATTGCATTGTAACAGGTGCAAACATAGAATTTTCGTTTATCGTTTTAGAATGGCTAGTACTTGATAAACAACCTCATGATACGTGGTCTGCTATGGGTAAAAACTTGGCTAAAATGCACACCATACATGAACAGGCTATGTTTGGTTTTGATGTAGACAATTATTTAGCTACAACCATACAACCTAACCGCTGGCATAAAAAATGGGACGTATTTTATGCCGAAGAACGTATCGGCTGGCAATTACAGTTACTCGCTGAAAAAGGCATTAACTTTGTTGAACCCGAACGCTTAATAAATACGATAAAAGAACAACTCCATAGCCATCAAGTAAAGCCATCATTACTGCACGGTGATTTTTGGCGCGGAAACATGGGGTTTATCAATATGCTTCCAACCGTATTTAATCCAGCTTGTTATTATGGTGATCGGGAAGTTGATATTGCGATGAGCGAGTTGTTTGCCCCGCTCCCTGAAAATTTTTATACTGCCTACAATCAGCAATATCCGCTTTCGCAAAACTATCAAAAACGAAAATTGATTTATCAATTATACCCAATTTTAAATCACGCTAACATTTTTGCTGGACACTATCTCACTGAAGCAAAACAACATATAGAAATGCTCACAGCAACCAATGTAAAATAAGTGTCACAATCCTCCAGACCGACTATATTTAGTAAAGTAAGGAGTTCAGCTTTGATCCATTAAGTTTTTGCTAGAGTTATTTGCAACCACTTAATTATTTATAACTGGAGTGATTATGAAAGACTTTTTGTCACAACGAATCGCCTGCCCACATTGCGGACACCACATTCATTTAGACTTAGATGCAAGTATGGGCGATCAAGATTATATAGAAGACTGTGCAGCCTGCTGTAACCCAATTCATTTAAACATGCATATAGACTATGCTAACAATAAATTAGAGCTACACGTAGACAGCGACGACGAACAAATATTTTAATTTAAACCTGATGGCGTAAGTAATTTTCTATCGTGTTTACAATAGTATAAGTTTGCTGATCTACTTCAATATTTAGCTTATCACCTACTTGTGCTGCACCAATGTTTGTAATAGCGAGCGTTTCGGGAATAAGGTGTAACCAAAATCCTTGCTCGTCAATTTCACCCACGGTTAAGCTTGCGCCATTTATAGCAACAAAGCCTTTATATAACACATACTTTTTCCACTCTTTTGGTAAGCTTAATTGAATTTTACAGTTATTCTCAAGCTTCACAATTTGAGAGATTTGTGACGTACAATGAATATGCCCAGACACTATATGCCCACCCAATTCAGTACCAAACGTAACTGAGCGCTCGTAATTAACTAAGCTGCCTAGCTCAAGCAACCCTAAATTAGTTAGCTTTAGGGTTTCGTCAATCACATCAAAATGTACTTGCGCCACCACATCATGGTTACTTAGTTCAACTTGCACAACAGTTAAGCAACACCCGTTAATAGCTATACTTGCGCCTAAATCTAGGTGTTTTACATATTCATCACTTACCGATATAACTAAACGTAGAACGCCGGCTGTTTGAGTTTTAGAAACCACTGTTGCTTGCGTTTGCACTATTCCTGTAAACATAAAATCACTTAAAATTATTACAAAGTGATAGTTTAACGTATCAACTAATAAAATCATTCACAACTGAGATTTTTATTTGAAACACAATAGATTACAATTGTGTTCTGTTTTATTAAATAGCTGTTTTTATGACCTTTTGTAATTGGGAAGCTAAACGCTTACTCTCTCTTGCTCTTCCTGTTTTTTTAGCTCAAGTTACCCTTGTTTTAATGTCGGTGGTCGACACTATTATGGCCGGTCAAGTAAGTCCTACAGATTTAGCGGCACTGTCTATTGCCACAGGTATTTGGAATCCTTTGTTACTTGCATTACAAGGCATTTTATTAGCGCTCACCGGTATCATTGCTCAGTGCGCAGGTGCGAATGACAAAAAAGGTATTAGCCATTATTTTCAACAAGCCCTTTATTTAACCGTACTATTGAGTGCTATAGGGTTCGGTATCACTTATCTAGCCGACATAATTATATTAAGGCTCGATACCAGCCCAGCAATTGCAAGCCTTGCTTTTGACTACATTCATTTTGTTAAATGGGGTGTATTCGGCTTTTTAATTTTTACCACTTATAGAAACATGACCGAAGGCATGGGCATGACTAAACCCGCTTTTTACATAAGCTTGCTGGGTTTAGCTGTGAATATTCCGGTAAATTATATTTTTATAAATGGTTTGTTTGGTTTACCTGCCTACGGCGGCGCGGGTTGTGGTATTGCAACAGCAATTGTTTTAACTGTTATGGCAATTGCACAAGTGACTTACTGCCAACTAAGTAAAAAAGTAGACGCTAAAGGCCTGCTTACTCCATTTGAAAAACCTAACCTAGCCACCATTGTAACTATTACAAAATTAGGTATTCCAATTTCATTAGCCACCTTTTTTGAAGTAACCTTATTTGCCTGTATTCCTCTATTTATAGCGCATTTAGGCGCTGTGGCTGTATCAGGTCATCAAATAGCAGCCAGTGTAACTACATTATTGTTTATGATGCCGCTAAGCCTTTCTATCGCTATTAGTATCCGTATTGGTAATCTATATGGTCAAAATCATTTAAAGCAATTAAGGGTCGCCGTGTCGACCAGTTATATTTTAGCGATTGTTATCGCACTGTTTTTAGCACTTATTACATTTACAGGTCGTGATTTAATTAGCCAGTTGTACACAGATAGTCCCGAAGTAATTGCCCTTGCTACCTCAATTATGATTTTAGCCTGTGTTTATCAACTACCTGATGCTCTGCAAGTAGCAGCAAACGGTGTATTACGGGGTTTAAAATACACAGCACCTATTTCCTATATCACCTTTATATCGTATTGGTTAATCGGCTTTAGCTTAGGTTACGTATTGGCAAGAACAGACATAATAGTGCCAGCAATGGGGCCACACGGTTTTTGGGTCGGAATAATAGTCGGGCTAACCGTTGCCGCCGTATTGTTGATGCTCACAGTAAATAAGCGCTTTAAACGTGAACCATTCATTACCGAGTAAATTAATAATAAAGCGCTCACTACCAGTCGTTATATTGCTGTTAGTGAGCGTTTTTACGCTAACTAGTTGCAGTAAAGCACCTAGCTCAATAAATAATACCTACATAACGCGTTTAAGTGACACACTTAACACCTCACCCATTACACCGGTAGTGCTTGAGCAATTAAAACTAACAAGACCGTCAGTGCTCAGCGAGAGCAAAATTACCCTAAGCATAGTTGAATTTGCTGGGCTTACCCGCTGTAGGCTTAATGTACTTATAAGCGAGCACAATAATCAACTTGGCAAAACAGCAACTGCGGCGAGCCAACTAAAGTACCAAATAAATTTCATTCAAAGCGCTGATAATTGCTTAAATACACTTGATGACAATACCGCTATTTATAGCAAAATAAGTGACGCAAAAAAACAAAAGCAAGCACACTTAATGCACTACTTTAATACCATGCTATTTAAAGAGCCTGAGCTCAACCGCACTTGGTTACTCACATCAAACGAGCTTTCAATGCAACCTGCAGGGTATAGCGACACTGTAGAGGCGCTTACGCAACTTGTTACTATAAAAAAACAGATAAAATCTCAGCAATTTAGTCAAGTTAATACTGACAGCCTGTTTAATGCATTAGAGCAACTCAACAAATACAGATTTAACCAAGCGCTTATTCAATCCGCTAGGCAACAAATAGCACTCAACAACAGCGCAACACAGTTTGTAAAAACAATAAGCTTCGGCGATCTTTGCCCTACGGGTAAAAATAAAAAAGAAGCTAAAATAATAAGTAATGTATTTCAAAAATATTATTTAAAACAAATTCAGCCATACCAAGCACAACTGACCGGATACCTTGAAGTATTACAACCACTTTACAACCGACTTTGGTTTGAAGAAAATATAACGGTTAAGCAAATTAATTATTTAATAGATGAAAACTCACCCAACAATTTACTAAATCAATTAAAAGGCTCAGCAGTAGATCATGTAGTTTGGTGGCAAAAATTTTATAAAACGTGTGAAATAAGCCCAATATGAATAAAAAAACGGCAAATAAACTCAAAAATAACAAACTTGCTTGATTCACCACCCGCCACGCTATATATTAGCCGCCGTTGTTAAGTAATTAACAACTTACTTAAACAGTAATACGACTGTAGCTCAGTTGGTTAGAGCACTACCTTGACATGGTAGGGGTCGGTGGTTCGAATCCACTCAGTCGTACCAACATTGATGAAACGTATAATTGAAGGAAAGAGCACTACCTACTCTTGACCACCCGGTCCAAGGGTCAGTAACTCGAATCCACTCAGTCGTACCAACATTTAAGTAAAATAAATAAAAGTACATCTGAAGGAAAAAGCACTACCTACTCTTGATCACCCGGTCCAAAGGTCAGTAGTTCGAATCCATTCAGTCGTACCAACGTTTAAGTAAAATAAATAAAAGTACATCTGAAGGAAAGAGCACTACCTACTCTTGACCACCCGGTCCAAGGGTCAGTAACTCGAATCCACTCAGTCGTACCAACATTTATTCTTAACTTAAAGAGTAAATCTATTTAAGTTAAACCTCAAAAATTGTACGACTGTAGCTCAGTTGGTTAGAGCACTACCTTGACATGGTAGGGGTCGGTGGTTCGAATCCACTCAGTCGTACCACTTCAAAGTAATAAAAAACCAAAAAAACACTACCCACTCTTGATCACCCGCTCCAAAGGTCGATGGTTCCAATCCACTCAGTCGTACCAATTCAAAGTAATAAAAAACCAAAAAAAGCACTACCCATAGGTTCTGCTTTAGGATTTGCTCTAATTATTAGAAACAAATTCGACTTTAAACTCGCCTAAACCTTCATATTTAATTGACGTTACCTCATTTATATCTAACTCCATCACACCGTTATAAGAACCGGTAATGAAAATTTGATCTGTTTTTAATTCAAAGCCATTAGCCGCTAAGAAATTTATAGCCCAATAAAGTGGCTCCTGTGGCAAGTGAGCTGGGTGTTTACCAATATGATTTGACTCCCTATCGCCTTGCTTAACAGTAATATGTATGTTGCTGCTCTCATATACTTTTTTAATGTCTACTTTAGGGCCTAAATAAACACCTTGATTAGACAAACCATCCGCTAATTTTTCGAAATGTGTAGCCGAATAATCGTCTGTGAATCTATTTTGAATAAGCTCTAAAGCAAGGTGGGCACTACCAATTGCATTATCTACCTCTTCATTTTTATATTCTTTAAAGATATCTAAATTTTTATTCAACACAAAGGCAATTTCAGGCTCCATTAATGCTTTATCGTTCTTTGTAATAAGCTCGCAATGTTCGATCGATTTAATTGGCATGTGAAGAAGAGGAGCTAAAATGTATGCACCATTGTCTAATGGCAACATACATTTCCAGCCATAAACCGTGTTATTATTTAGCTTAATCATTAATTTTTGTACATTAATTACGTCATTCATTGAGCTAATAGTCAGGTTTTCAGGGAAATCTGAAACTTCATTATTGTGCCCTCTTTTATTCAATAAATACTTTGCAATACTGGTAAACTTTGATGAGTTAGTCATTTTATTCCTATTAAATCAATTTATAACAAGGCTTAATCACGGCGTGAAGTTTGTAACCTAGTGAGCTCGATAACTGCTCCTGCGTTACTCTACTGGCTTACATTCATGTAAGAATAAGTAAAAACCGAGTAAAGCTTCCGTGTCCTGCTCACGCCCCTTATCTGCATCAATATAAGCAACAAAGAGTTAATCATCCCTAGAAAGAACCCAAGGGCGCGAATGTTTGGTATTTATGCTGCGTTATCAACTATTTATTGGGAATAACCACACTACACAGGCTCTGCGCCGCCTAAAAACCAAACAAATTGCTGTAAATTCAACCTCCCAAGTTCAACACGACCTAAGCATTTTCTATTCAAAGTACGGCTTTTAGATTAAGTATTTCCTGATAATCATGCAGCAACATACACACCAAAACATACTACATTTACATACATTAAGTGTATTGTTTAGCTTTGCTTATTATAGGTTTATTACAATTTATCAAACAAACGGGCACGCAATGTTGGGTTGTGAATTTGCTCTATTAGCGGAGTAAGGCCAACTATGGATGAGCCTGTATAGTCAATATAGCTCTGTATCGCGTAAAATTTTGCTTCCTCACCCTCTAACATATGTATCCATTCTAGTGCCTTATTAAGTTCACCTTCTGGCCATTGACTAATAATAGAGTACGCTAAATCTGGCTGTAATAATGATGGGTAAGTATAAAATTCATCTTGTAGCTTTTGTGGGTTTTGACTCGTTAATTGTAGCGCTAGTTCATGTTGAATTAGTTTACGATCATTCGCTTTTATTTGTGTATTTATTTCAAGGTATTCTAGTAACTGAATAGGATCGTGTTTTGCCCACACTTTTAACAAGCTGAGTTCAGCCTCTTTTTTGATATTGGAATTATCTAATGCATTTAGCCAATCAATTGCATAATAAGGATTTACTTTCGCCTGTGCATTTAAGTATTCGTTAACAATATTCAAATTTGAATAAAACTCTTGTGTACTTAAGATGATGTCACTTGCTATTGATAAATTTTCTGAGATTAATATACGCATTACTTTACTGATATATAACGTACGTTCCTTAGTAGCACGTTGCTGATTAAGCCAACTCAAACAAGAATAAGGCGCTTTTTTTATCCACATTTTTAAAATGTCGCTTATTTTTTCTATACGTTGTTGTTGAGCGCCTATTAATAACGCTTTATTCAACATAATTATATATTGCGGCTTTTTAACTATAGACTTAGAGGCACTGTTGCTATTAAGTATTTTTTTTGTAAAACGTGGGGGAACGTCTACTTTATAAAATTTAATATTACCATCTTCTATTGGCTTATCATTAGGGCTATTTGCCAAATGTATACATACACAAGCTATTATTAAGCACATAAAAGTAAGACCCAAGCGGCGTAAATTTGTATTCGTCATATTATTAAGTCCCTAAAATCATTGCTCTGCGACTTGAAAATAGCATGCCTCAAATCCTTTTGAGGCTAATTAGTTTTAATTTATATTACACTCACGGCTAAAGTATCTATTTTGCCTTTATTTTTAGTTTTAACCGTAATTGTCGCGCTGCCTTTATTTTTGGCTTTAACAACTCCGGCATTATTCACGGTAGCTACATTTTTATTGCTAGTAGAATAAATAACATTTTTGTTCGTTGCGCAGGCAGGTAACACCGTCGATTCAATCGTTGCTGACTGGCCTTTTCTCAACGCTTGTGTTGGTGAACTTATACTCACACTGTTAACACCAACCCACGTATCAGGGCATGAATTCCCGCCCTGAGAATCCCCTCCATCTGGATTTGTATTATTCCCAACTTTTACCCATGATCTAACATAATCAACTTCCATAGACGTTGGAAAACCTTGCTCTGAGTTATTAGCTGATGGATAAAATTGATTACACTTCCACTCGGTATGCGGGGCGCGAAGACCTTGCGATAGAGTTAGATTCATTTGGCGATGCCAATAAAGATTTTTTTTCTGACCTACAACAACGCCATCTACATACCACGTAATGTCATCTTTAGTTACATTAACTCCATAGGTATGAAAATCATTACGCGGATCAAAAGGTAGGTGGTAGCCGCTATGGTTTGTATCAGGAAATGTACCAGGGCGCATCCAAGTAGGCTTGCCATTTTTTACTACAATATTATGCAGATCATGGTCTGACTCTCTTACCGAGCGTTTTTGAGTTAGCTCCACTACATCTATTTCGCTGTACTGCACATCGCCTTCTTCAGTTAAAGAGCGGTCAATTGTGCTGTACATCCAAAATGCAGGTGAAACACCAGGAAACGTACTTGCGCCTTTAATGCGCGCTTCATAATATCCGTAGTTGCCTGTAGCTCTAGACTTAGCTACCCCTGATGTATAATAAAGTGGATAATTAGTCAGTTGTTTTTGATTACATCCATCCCAAAAGTTACGCTGATGCGTTTCACGCTTAGTTGTAAGCTTTAATTTTCCATCGGAGACGGTTGCATTTTCATTCTTCCAAGACCAAACACCGTAGTTTTCAGTTTGAAAATTCCACTTAGTCGCGTCTTTTACATCGAACTCATCCGAGCGCTTAACTTGTAAAATCCATGTTTCGCCAGGTTTTGCTATAGGTGGTTGCATGTCTGCTTGGGATGCTGAACTTATTAGTAGCATACCTAACGCTGATACCGGTAAAATTACTGTATTTGTAAGGTTCATTATTTATCCATTAGTTGTCAGTATAAACCGAATCTGTAAACACATAAAAACTGTGTACAGAATTGCGTGGTCAGGCATTAATTTACACAGGGAAACAAGGTTATTTAACTGCATAATTTAATGCCTAACATCAGCCGATAAATTGCACGAATGCAACATGGCCGATTAGCTAATTTAATATGAAAATAATGGTATAAACCTCAAAATATGGGTACTAAGTTCTCTAAAAACGGCTTTTACCCATTATTTAGTTGTAGTTTTCCCAGTAAAAATATCTTTAAATTGCCTCGGGGTAAAGTTTGTTCTTTTTTTGAAAACCGTAGCAAAATAATTTGAATTATTAAAACCAACCTCAAAGGCCGTTTCTGTTACGGACTTTTCAAGCAACATAACCTTTGCTTTTTCTATTCGTATATCAATTATTTGATTGTTAATTGTATTACTTGTTGCCTGCCTAAATTGCTTTATTAAGTAAGAACGACTTACTCCAATGGCACAGGCAATTATGTCAATGTTAATGTTTTTAGAGTAATTTTTGTCGATATATCGCTGCGCAGCTCTTACAACATCTTCATTAACACTAACCCCTTTGGTATTAGTGTTATGCTTTACTAAATGTTTGTCGGATAGAAAAATGTAAGTAACTTGGGAAAAATATTTATTAACGTATTTAAAGACCGAGGCTAAGTAACGTTTATTTAGCTGTGATTTTACGACGCCGAAACATACTATTAAATTAGCTTTTTTAAGCTTATTCTTGAGCAAAAGAGAGCTATTTATAAACTTATTTTTATCCAATGTATGATTTTTTTCAGGTTTAAAGAGTGACGCTGGCGCAGTATTTAACCTAAGCGCGTTATTTGTAATGTATATATCTTTAAATATTGCTGCAGCCCAAATTAGACCACAAACACTTGTACCCGCATAATAGAATACCCAATGCTGGTAAACACTCCCTAGCACAGCGACAACACCTAAACATAATGCACTGTATATATAGCCATGGTTTTTCAGATTTTTCCCATGCAAAAGCAAATATCCACATGGCAAAATTAATAACATCATAATAGCCACTACCTGTAAGTAATAAACATGGTTTATTACCAGCCAAGTAAAAGGTCCAATAACGACCCCAAAATCTAAAAGCACGTTTATTTTAGGGTGAGTCAAATCAGTTAATACCAAATAACTAAGTGAAAATACAAAGCCAAAAGCGTAGCTGAAATATTGTACTGCATGGGGCAGCAATATGTCTGATTGTCTAAAAAGGGCAACCAATAAAGAAGGAAGTCCGAACCAAAAAAATAAAATAGTACGCCCGAGCTGCAGGTAAGGTTTAGTATGCTCAATAGGAAGTGCGTTAAGTAAAGGCCCGCACAAATAAAAAATAAATGTAATAAAAAATATTACATAATAGTTATAGGCAGTACCAAAACGTTTACGTACGAGAGAGAAGTAAACCAGTGCCATAAAAAATATATTAGCTACCAATAACGGAATAATACAACGCATAAATATATCCCACGTTAATAGGTTTTCTATCAAACTTTACCCTACCTTTTATGTATTCAATTAACTAACATATTATGTTTATATAAATAACACAAATAAGCCAGTTTAATTTTGTGTTTAAGTAGCATGTGGGAACTAAAATCGCGAATACAAAATGTGTTTTACAAATTTAACTTGACGCCAATACATGTGATGTTTAGATTCGTATGACGTAACATTGCTTTAAGTTTATTTATCAAATATACGGGGTCATTAGTAAATACCTTTAATCTGACACAACTACACACCAATATGGAGATCACTATGTATCATAAGAAAAAGATTGTGCTTGCTATTTTAGCTACCCTTTCAAGTTGCTCTTTTGCACAAGCGGCTACACAAAGCGAAGGTAAAGGTGACACTGAAATAATTGTAGTTACGGGCGTTCGCTCAAGTTTAGAGGCCGCGTCCTCATTAAAACGTTACAGCGATAGTGTTCAAGATAGTATTGTTGCTGAAGATATTGGTAAGTTTCCAGATCAAAACGTTGCCGAATCCTTGCAGCGTATTCCAGGTGTTTCAATTAACCGTGTAAATGGTGAGGGCTCAAAAATAACAGTTCGTGGTTTCGGCCCAGAATTTAACGTTGTTACTTTAAACGGACGTACATTAGCAACCTCTGAAATTGGTCGCTCATTTGATTTTCAAGTATTAGCAGCAGAGCTAATTTCGGGGGCTGATGTAGTTAAGTCTCCCACCGCTAAAACGCCTGAAGGCAGTATTGGTGCTTATGTTAACGTTAAAACAGCACGCCCTTTAGATAATCCAGGATTGCATGTGCTGGGCTCTATAAACGCTAAATACAGTGAGCTTTCTGGCGAAACAAGCCCTGAATACTCTGCATTATTTAGCAATACGTTTGCTGATGAAACATTCGGGTTTAATATTGCTCTTTCGCAACAAAAAAGTGATAACCGATACGATTCAATGGGTACAACTCGCTGGTTATTACTTAATAATGAGCCAGGTGTTATTGAAGGCGACATTCATAATTTAGATGGAAATGTGGTGACGCCGAGCATGCTTCGCCATGCAGGTCGAATTGAGTACGCATTAGGACAAGAGCATCGCGAACGTATTGGTATTAATACCAGTTTTCAGTGGGCACCAGATTCAAGTTTCACTAATACATTTGATTACATGTATACCGACCTCTCGGTAGAAACTCAAACTCAAGGTTTACAAGCCGGTTTACAATATCCTAATTGGCGAAATGTGGTCGTGTCAGACAAGGGTACAATTTTATCAGGCACTAAGTTTTCGGGAAGAACACTGGGCGGAACCGGTGACAATGTAGATTTTAGAATTGATGGTTTATTTCAAGAGCTTGAATCAAAATCAAAAACACAGGCGTTTGGATTTAATTCTGTAAAAGAGTTTGATGTATTAACGCTTGAGTTTGATATAAGCCATTCAACATCTAAATCAACGCCGCGAAATGACTTATTAGTTCCTAATTATATCTCACCTGAGCGAAACGACAGTTTAGATTTTGATTTTAGAAACACTGATACCGTTAATTTAGACACAACCATTGATTATGCTTCGCCGACAAGCGTAAGAGCACATTGGAATCAAGTTTCACATTACGAATTGCAAGACACGATTACGGAGCTACAAACAAAAGGGAAATACCTACTCGACTTAGAGTTCACTAAAAGCCTAACCTTAGATTCAATCGATTTTGGTATTGCGTATTCAGATCGTGAAAAAATAAGAGATCGCTTTGAAACATTCCATGAAGATAACTGTGGCTTAGTAGCACCCGATGCCGATATTTGTGGCGAACTTAGAGACATGCCTGATGACATATTTTCAGCAAGTCCCTATTCAGATTTTTTAAGCAGTGAGCCGGGTAATTTTCCGCGTGACTTTTTGTTTGCTGATATAAATAAATACCATAGCGCTATTCGTGATATGACCAAAAACCCAAATTGGCCAAACGAGCAATATAACGAAATTGCATCATCAAGTGTGAAAGAAGAGAAAATAAGTGCTTATTCGCAGTTGAACCTAAGCGGCTTAATTAGTGATTACGATTGGCGCGGTAATGTAGGAGTTCGTTACGTAAAAACTGATACAAGTTCAAGTGGTTACGGTAAACGACGTTTAGGTTATACCGGTGAACTTGATAATGGCCAACCTTTACTAGTAGTTGATTACACAGACCCAGGAAGCCTTAAAGCAAAAAATAGTTACACTAACTGGTTACCTAGTGTTAATTTTAGTATTAATTTAAGTGATAATTTATTGGTAAGAGCCGCAGCTGCTAAAGTAATGTCGCGCCCTGCCATTGACGACATTGGTGTACAAACAACGTATACAGATATGCAAGCAGGTAGCTTTTCTCAAACAGGTGGCAATCCTTATTTAGCACCCTATAAGGCTGATCAATACGATTTATCTTTTGAATATTATAGTGATAGCGGCGATGCTTACGCAGTTAACTTTTTCAAAAAGGATATATCTAGCACAATTGCACAAATAACTTATTTAGATAATACACCCGACATTTGGGATGGGTCGCAATATATTGATTCATCAGTAAGTATTGATGGATACGGCAATGTAAACGAAACCATTAATACGAAGCAAAACCAATCAGGCGGCTCAATTAGTGGGGTAGAACTTGCTGTACAACATAACATGGATTATTTACCGAGCTTTTTAAATGGCTTAGGTGTGCAAGCAAACTATACATGGGCTGATACAACAAATAAAAACACACAAAAAATAGAGCTTCCAGGTGTCACCGACCCTGGTGATAAATTGGAGGGATTTGCCGAAAACTCTTATAACATTGTTGCCTACTACGATAAAAATGCATTTCAAGCGCGTTTAGCCTACAACTGGCGAGATGACTTTTTAAGTAGCCGAGCAGGTATACGCAGTGGTGGATTACCAGAGCATACTGCAGCCTATGGTCAGCTCGACTTTAGTATGTCTTATGTGGTTAACGATAACTTTACGCTTACGGGCGAAGCAATAAATATAACTGATGAACGTACCTACCAATATGCCGATGTAAAAGAGCGTGTAATTAATACCCAATATACTGGTCCGCGCTACCGTATAGGTTTACGCGCTAAGTTTTAACGCTTTATTGCAGTAACCCAAATTGTTATAAAGATCGCTCATCAGCGATCTTTATTATATTCCCACTATGCAACGTTTAAAATTAGTTACCCCCCCTATTTTGTACACATTACATTGACCAGCCAAACATAATATGTTTATATTGAAGGTATGAGCGAACTTATATATTACGACCTAAAACAAACATCAGGAATGGCAGCGAGCCTTTCTGTTCAAGTGGCTAAAGAAATTGGCAGACGCATTGTGTCTGGATCATTTGAAGCCGGCAGTTTAATTGATGATGAAGATGCACTCGCTAAACGCTACCAAGTAAGCCGTGTGGTAGTACGCGATGCGGTAAAAATCTTAGTAAGCAAAGGTCTACTTGATGTACGCAGAGGTATTGGCACGCGTGTACTACCTCGAGATAGATGGAACATGCTGGACGATGACGTATTAGCATGGCATTTGTCAGCACCACCTAATCGTAAGTTTTTAGAGCAATTAATGGATGTTCGTTTGGCTTTTGAACCAAAAGCTGCTCGCTGGGCTGCAGAACGCGCACGTCCCGAAGATTTAATTGAAATTGCAGCTGCATGCGATCGCATGGCTGAAACAGATAATAGCGCAGAAGATTTTATTATTGCTGACTCTTTATTTCATAAAGCCATTATAAAAGCAGCTCAAAATAGCTTTTTAGCCTCAATGGAAGGCGTTATTTATTCTGCACTTTTAGTCAGTATTAAAGTAACAAATAAAGACCCCCGCGATAACGGTGCATCCATTCCATTTCATCGTGAAGTCTACGAAGCAATTGCTGCAAAAGATGCCGATAAAGCCGAATTACTCACCGAAAAACTCCTCAAAGATGCCAGCTTTCGTCTTTCTGCTACAGTAAATAGCAAATAGCCATTGTTTATTGTCGCAAATTCGTATAAATAGTATGTATAAATAAATAATACGGACACTAAGATACTATGAGCGAATTAACGTACTACGATCTAAGACGCAGCAGCGCCATGTCACCCAGCTTACCGGTGCAGGTAGCTAAAGAATTAGGCCGTAGAATTGTTGCTGGCACATATACTCCTGGCTCGCTAATTGATGATGAAAACCGTTTAGCTGAACGCTTTCAAGTAAGTCGAGTTGTTGTTCGTGATGCAGTAAAAATTCTTGTCGGTAAAGGACTTTTAGATGTCCGCCGAGGCATTGGCACTCGTGTAAAAACGCGTGATAACTGGGCTTTACTTGACGATGATGTTCTTGCATGGCATTTAAGCGCCCCACTTAACCCCGAGTTTTTAACTCAATTAATGGAATTTCGATTAGCATTTGAACCAAAAGCAGCCAGTGTAGCAGCCCAACGCGCAAAGCCTGAGGATATTAAAGCAATTGAAAATGCATTAAATGAAATGCAAAGTTCGGTAAGCGATTTAGATAAATTTGTTATTGCTGATGCACATTTTCATGGCGCTATTTTACGGGCTTCTCATAATGAATTATTCATTTCGATGGAATGCGTTATTTTTTCAGCGTTACTTGTCAGTATTAAAGTAACGAACCAAAGTGCACAAAGTAATCATGCTTCAATTCCATTTCACAGAGAAGTATTTGATGCTATTGCTACGGGTAATAGTGAAAAAGCTCAAGCCCTTACCGAAAAGCTTTTAGCTGATGCTAAAGCCAATTTAGCTAAGTTAATGGATATTTAATTTATTCTAAATAGCACCGCTAGCTCATCATTTAAAGTGAGAGGAATGATGAGCTAGCGATGCAAACACAACAACGTTTTTTATAAATTCAAATTAACTAAAGGTAATATGCAGCGTACTTTTTAGCATTAGCCGTAAACTCTTCTAAACCCATTCCTACTTTATATAAACCACTCCCTAAACCAAACCCTGATGCGCCTGCATCAACAAACTCATCTTGATTCTGAGGCGACACGCCACCGACAGGATAAATATCAATATTGGAAAGTACTGTGGTAATCGCTTTTAAACCTTTTGGACCTGCGGTATCTGCCGGAAAAAATTTAAGTGCGTCTGCACCAGCATGAAGTGCGGCAAAGCCTTCAGTCGGTGTATAAAATCCTGGTACGCAATACAGTCCTTTTAATTTACTAAAACGGATTAGCTCTACATCGCTATGCGGCGATATAATAATACGGCCACCCGCTTTAATTACTTGATTAACTTCGTCTTTGGTAACAACCGTACCTGCGCCAATAATGGCTATATCTGCGTACTTATCACTTAATAGCTTAATACTTTTAAATGCATCAGGAGAATTAAGTGGCACTTCAATTACGCGGTAGCCAATATCAATAAGTACCTCTGCATAATCAAGCACTTCGATTGGAGTAATACCTCGTAAAATAGCAACCAGTGGTAATTGTTTCATAGCGTGAGTTAACGAAATTAATGACATAATTGAGATTCCTTTTCAGTGACTAAACCCGCATTTATAGCAAGCGTAAACATGCCTTTAGTTGATGCTGTTGCACTGCTTAAAATAGAAGAAGTAAAGCCAAGTTCTTTTAACGCTTCACAATAGAGAGTGTTCAAGCTCGAGTTACCAATCAAATAAACATGCTTAATGTCATTTAACTTACTTCTAATACCCGCGAGCTCAGCGCCAATAAGTAAACCAGATATGTAACTTGGGACGTTTTGTAGCGCTAATTGTTTATCTAACTTCAAAGTACGCGCACTAAATAATGCACTTAATAAACTGCTTTGAACCTGACTAACCCCAACGCCTTTTAAAAAGCTGGGCATGTCTGTTTGAGTGCTAACTAGTGACTCTAACCCTTCACCTAAAATGCTTTGTTTAGTCAATAAATCAAACATTTCACCGGTCATGAAGGTGGTAAGGCTGGTGATTACTGTTTTATTTTGAGTATCTTTAGCAACTTCTACCCATTTAGAGTGTGTGCCTGGTAAGCAAAACATAGTCTCACCCAAGGTTTGATTACTTAGCTCACCCGCTGTTTGCTCTACATCTAAAACGGCGCCAAATACTTGTACTTCTTCACCACGCATTACATCACATACGTTATTTTCCATAACGTATTTAATACCCGGCACAATGCTAATTCGTAGATCTGCTTTATTATTTGCTTTGCAAAGGCTTACGCTCATACTGTCAAGGTTGGCTGGCGTATTTACATAGCCTGTATCTTGCCAACCAATTGCGCCGCCTACCATTCCAGCCATAATAATCGGCATTTTATATTCTAATAACCAATCTGATATATAGCTAAGTAATACGGTTTCTAAACAACCATTTTTAATCGAAAGTACGCCCTGCTCACCATTGACAGTATCTAAAATCATGCCTTTGTTATCGACTAAGAAAGCTCTAAAGTTGGAGCTTCCCCAGTCAACAATAATTAATGCTGGTAAGTTGCTTTTGTTATTACTCATGAACTCTGCCCTTAATTATTAAATTGATACTTCGTAATGTTTAATAAAATCAAGATCAGGCTCAATACCAAGGCCTGGACCTTGTGGTAGCGCAACAGTTCCGTTGTTATTTTTAACTTGCTCGTTAATGTTTAGAGACTCTTGCAATAGCTGCTCCCTAAATAAGTTTGGCGTTGTATCGTACTCAAGCATAGGCTGTACTGGGTGTGCAGCACCAGGTAAATCAGGTAATGCAGCCAATAAATGTAGGTTAGTGCCAACCGCAATAGCCGAACCCCACACATGGTTTATAACAGGAACAAAATGCGCGTGCGCCATCGCTAATACTTTTTGATACTCGGTAATACCACCTAGTGCACATACTTCTGGTTGCAATAAATCGACGCAGCGGTTTTTAATTAAATCTCTAAAGCCCCAACGAGTAAATTCAGCTTCGCCACCAGCAATGCTCATATCAAGTGCTTCACATAAATCGCGGTAGCCTTGATGATCCTCTGGTGCGACCGGTTCTTCGAACCAGTACACGCCTAAATTTTGCAGCTCTCGACCTAGCGGAATAGCTTCGCGCGCGGTGTATGCATGGTTAGCGTCAACCATTAGCCGCATATCGCGACCAATGCCTTTTCGCACAGCTTCAACAAGCTTTATATCGCGATCTGGTGAAAGGCCTATTTTCATTTTCATTGCCGTAAAGCCCATTTCTTTAATACGTTGGCTTTCTTCGGTAAAGCGTTCTTCTAGGTTAGGAAACTTTTGTAACATCATGCCGTACCCATAAGCAGGAATTCGGTCTCTAAAAGCCCCCCCTAACAACTTATAAACGGGTTGATCTAAAAATTTACCTGCAATGTCCCACAAAGCAATATCTACACCAGATAAAGATTGAATAGGCATACCTTTTTGACCATGATCGCGCAGTAAGTTATAAACTTTATGCCAAATTACTTCTCTGTCGAGTGGGTCCATTCCCAAAATCATGGGTTGAATAACATGCTCAACAATGGTTTTATTAGCAAATGCCACGCCACCACCGCCAAAACATTCGCCCCAACCTGTAATACCTATGTCGGTACGAACTTCAACTAAATGCGCAGTGCGTTTAGCGTAATATTGCTGCGAATAACCAAGTTCTTCGTCTAGGTCATATTGTAAAACGTGGCTAATAATTTGAGTGATTTTCATTGTCTGTTCCTTAAACCTTTAACGCACGTGAAACACGCTTATAGACAAGATAATCATCTAAAGCTAATAACGAGCAATCAGCCCCAACACCCGATTGTTTAATGCCAAAGTGCGGTAAATTAATACTGTATTTAATACCGTTTACTTGTACTTCGCCAAAACGTAAATGCTTTGCAAAGTGAGATATTGTGTCTTCGTTGCTGCTAAAAATAAATGAGCTCAAACCAGCATCGGTGTCGTTCGCATCTTTAAGTACCTGTTCTTCATCGCTAAATGTAACAATGCTAATAACCGGGCCAAATATTTCTTCTTTATAAATTTTCATGTTCGAGTCAATATTGGTAAGCACCGTTGGCTCGTAAAAATAGCCAATAACACCTGCGGGCTTTTTACCACCACACTGTAATTTAGCGCCATTTTGCTGTGCACCTTTGACAAGATCATCAATACGCTGCCATGAGTTAGCATCCATAACCGGGCCCATATCAATAGCATCATTTTTATCAAAACCAACTTTTACTGCTTTTGCACGAGTAAGTACTTTTTCAATAAATTCGTCTGCAACGCTTTCGTGTACAAATACACGATTTGGAGTAACACAAATTTGCCCTGCGTTGGCAAACTTAACGCCACAAATTACATCGGCTGCGTTATCTAAATTTGCATCGCTGCATACAATGGCAGGCGCATTACCACCAAGTTCCATTGAATAACGCTTGATTGACGTAGCACCGGTTGCAATTACATGTTTACCCACATTTGTAGAACCAATTAAAGTAAGTACAGAGGGGATAGTTGATGCTGAAATAGCATCGCCTACGGTGCTATCCGTGCCCGAAAGTATATTAACCACACCAGCTGGCAATCCGATTTGTTCACATAATTCGCCTACTGCATAAGCAGACAAAGGCGTTTTACTTGACGGCTTTACTACAAGCGGACAGCCCGCAGCCATGGCCGGCCCTAATTTATAAGCTAAGTTTAATAATGGAAAGTTCCATGCTAAAAATGCTGCAGCCACACCAACAGGTTCACGCGAAAGAACGTGGCTGTGCGTACCTTCATTATCTGTTAATTCTTCATCGGCGATATTAACAATGGCATCAGCGTAAAAATTAAGGCTATCAACTAACATTTGAAAGTCGTCAACTGTTGACTGCCATGGTTTTGCCATTTCTAAATGCACACATTCACGTAAATGTTGCTCGTTTGCAATTACCGCATCACGCAGTTTAAGCATCCATTGAGCACGCTCTGTTGCAGGCGTTGTAGACCAACTTAAAAATGCTTCTTGCGCAGACTCTAAGGCCATGTTTGCCTCATCAATACCTGCAGCCGAAATTTCGCCTACAACTTCGAGTGTTGCAGGATTAATAATTTCAGTCGTTGCGTCACTCGTTATTAATTTTCCACCAATATACAATTGTTTAGAAAGCATTCTGTCGCTCCATTATTATCTACAACACCCTAAGGGCTAAATGATTAAAGTAAGACACTTGGCCTCAATACATAATAACTATTTAAACATATGATGTTTGATTGAGCAAACACAAAATACATTTAATTAACAAAAAAACTCATATGCCAAGATTTATGAGCATTGCCTCTAATTAAGCCCTCCTCTTCACTCGCCATGGCTTTGTGTAAAGAATCGTTATTGCCTATGCAAGGTTCTATCCCAAGCACAAAAGGTGGAAGATGCTCATTGGCAGACCAACCATTGTAATTAAACCAAAGCCCTAAATGACTTATGCTTGCTGATGAAAATTCAAACCCGCAGCTTTGCCGGGCTTTATCATCAACCAGTTTTACAATTATATTTTGATCTTTATGAGTGCCCGTATTTAAGTGTTTGCTAAAAACCTTACTTGCAAAACCACTGTTATACGGCATGACTTTGCTTAGCGGCGGGACTCTAGTTGAGCACTCATTCCAGTCAACAAACACACTATTAACGTTATAAAAACGACTAAGCCCTTCATCAACTTTAAACTCCATCTGTTTGTTATTTATTAAAATACGCATCTCTGGCTTTATGGCAAAAATAGGATGCGCTGACCAAATAAAAGGGAGATTATGAGTTGTGTTATTTTTTACGTGGTAATCAACAAGCAGCCGCTTATTGTGTTTTTTCAAAGTAAACGTTCTTATAAATGTAAAAGTAGAGTCAAAAACCTCAGCTTGTAAACTAAGTATTATTTCTTCATCGCTGATATGGGTATTCGTTATCTGCCATGACTGGCACCACAACTCCCCATGATCATGTGAAAAATGCGCTTTATCGGGGATATAATCATACAATTGAGGAGAAATACTCGGAAAACATTCATCCCAGCCACCACTATCATGCTCAGAAAAATCATTGTTTTTTGAAGGTTTTAAAGTAATTTGTTTATCGTGTGCAAGCCACTCTCTATTGTGATTTAAACTCACAATAGAGATGACTTTTGCACCCAACTGAGGAATGACTGTGATAGCAAGCTCACTATTTTTTAGCAAAATAGCCTCAAACCCATGAGCTTTACAGTGTGTTAAATTAAGCACTTTAATCGTGATAAATTACAGAACGGCCACCATCAATAATTAAGCTTTGCCCTGTCATAAAACTCGAATCTGAACTGGCTAAAAATACGGCTGGATAAGCGATTTCTTCAGTTGTTCCATTTCGTTTTAAAGGATGTACATCGCCCATTGCTTTGCGTGAAGCTTGCGGATCGTCTGTTTGCTCCCACGACTTAAACGCCATAGGTGTTTCTATCATGCCTGGGCAAAGTGCGTTTACTCGTATGTTGTGCTTTGCGTATTCAACGGCCAAGTTTTTAGTTAACCCTATAACCGCATGCTTAGTTACCGCATATGGAAAATATCCCGGTACAATTTTATAAGAATGTACTGAACCTACATTTATAATACTGCCACGGCCTAAGTCTTTCATATGCTCAAGTACAGCTACAGCACACTGCCACATACCTTCAACATTAACCGCAAAGCTATCCCGCCACATTTGTGGAGTAACGTCATCTACGTTGCGCCCGGGGCTAATTAAAGCCGCGTTATTAACTAAAATACTGGGCTTGCCGAGTTCATTAACTACTTTTTCAACCATGCTTTTTATAGCCGTTTCATCACTAATATCGGTATGAGCAAAAATAGCATCAAAACCTTTGCTTTTTAGCTCTGCTACAACACTTTCACCCATTTCTTTATTTATATCAGCAACACACACTTTAGCACCTTGCTCACAAAATACGCGTGCAACTGTTTTACCAATACCATCGGCTGCGCCAGTGACAATAGCAACTTCGTTTAATAATCGTGATGACATAGTCATATTCCTTATTTATTGAACCCAGGGACCAAATCGCGTTCAATGGCCTCAATAGACTTGCCCTTAGTTTCGGGAAGTATGAATGCCATAACAATACAGCCTACAATAGCGACGCCTCCGTAATATAAAAACGTGTTTGCTGCGCCCATGTTCTCTAATTGCCAAGGGAAAAACTGCTGAATACTCCAGCTAGAAATACTCTGTACTAAGGCAGCAAATGGTAGCGCAACGCTGCGTACTCGGCTTGAAAATATCTCCGAAAATATCACCCACATTATTGGCCCTATCGACATATTAAAAGCCGCTAAAAATGCAAATAGTCCAAATAAAACATACGCAGGACTAATATTTATAGAAGCATTAATAATTGCACCCGTAACAACTGGTAGCTCTTTTTTACTGTAAATAGTGGCAAGATCTGCTTTTAGAGCAACATCGGTGCTGTATATTTTATTTTCGAAAACGTGCAGCTTTGTAATATCTACTTTTTGCTCTGCAACTTTGGTTATTGCTTCACTGTTAAGTGAGTACGTGGCATTTTCAAAGCCATACCAAATTGATACATGCGCAACAGCAATAAGCAGTAAACCGGTAATCGTTAATGTTCTTCTGCCGAGTTTTTCAACAAAAAATATGGCGACCAATGTAAATAATACAGATACCGCACCAAGTACTATTGTT
This sequence comes from Pseudoalteromonas sp. S3431, assembly GCF_000690035.1. Lineage (NCBI taxonomy): Bacteria > Pseudomonadati > Pseudomonadota > Gammaproteobacteria > Alteromonadales > Pseudoalteromonadaceae > Pseudoalteromonas > Pseudoalteromonas sp. S3431. Next base: position 5,233 of record NZ_JJNY01000105.1, on the reverse strand, counting down.
TGCAAGAATGAGTTTTCGACGCTCATACCTATTTGTTCAAATACCGTAGGTGCATAAAACAATACCGCGTTCATGCCGGTTGCGCCCTGCACTACTGCGTAACATACAGCAAGTAATACAACAAAACGCATAGGCTTACTAAACAAGACTTTAAGTTGTTCAAGCGCACTGTTTTTTGAATCTTCTTGAATGGTTGCTTTAATATCATTAAGTACTACTTCGGTATCGTTGTTATTGATTCCCATACCTTTGAATACGGCGCGTGCTTCTTCATCACGTTTTTTGCTTATTAACCAGCGCGGAGATTCAGGAATCGTCATTAATAACGAAAACCAAATAATATTAGGCACAATTTCAAAGCCAAGCATATAACGCCAAATATTGGCTTCATTTAACCATTCAATTGAGCCCATGTTTTTAACAAAAAAGTAATTAACAACAAACGCAAATAAACTACCTAATGTTATAAGCAACTGATTAACTGATACAAATTGGCCTCGTTTATTAGCGGGTGCAATTTCACCAATATACATGGCTGAGACAGTTATAGAGGCAAATGCGACCCCTCCTATAAAACGCCCAACAACCAGCATGGGGTAACTTACTGCAAAAGCAGAAATAACCGTAGAGAGTGAATACGTTAAAGCAATGCCAATAAGTACCTTTTTACGACCAAATTTTTGACATAAAGTACCTGTAAAAAACAGTGCGATGATTACGCCAACAATGGCGCAACCAACAACATTACCTGTTTCCAAACTGGTTAGCTCAAACTGCGAGCTAACATAGCGTAATGCTCCGGATATATTGGCCGCGTCTAGGCCAAATACAAACCCGCCAAATGCTGCAATGAGGGAGTACTTAATCGCTTTTGTTGATTGTGTGTGTGTGTCTTTCAATGTATTACCCTTAGTTTATTTTTATACTTTTATTGTGTTGGTAATGAGTGATCTACAACATATAAAAGAATAACATTGATAGAATTAGTAAAAACAATATAAACATATGATGTTTATCTGTGCAATGTGTTTTCCTCTCACATCTAATTAATGTAAGAGGAAAAAACACAAAATTAATATTTAAAGTAAATACTTAAAATTAAAAGCCGTCTATTTTAACGCAAGGCTCAAACACGCCTTTTACCGCATTTTTAAATGCAAGCGTAGTGCCGTGAGGTATAGCATCAAATGGGGTATCTTCTAGGCCACATTGTGCTGACGTTACGTAAAGTGTTGTACCGTCATCGCCAAACGCTGGGCAGGTAGGGCGAGGTGTTTGAGTCGCTAAGCTTTCAATTACCTTTGCTTCGGGCGATATGCAATCTACACGCGCGCCATCCCAAAGTGCAATCCACATGTTGCCTTCGCTATCAATTACAGCCCCATCAGGTGATACAGCTGAACTTGAATAGTCAAAAAACAACACACTCTCCGCTATTGGCGAACCCGTAAGTGAGTCGACGTCAAATCGGTAAATTTTTTGCGTTTTTGAATCTGCGTAATAAGCTCTAGCACGCGACTTATCAAAACAAATACCGTTGGGTATCGTTAAATCACTAACAACCTGAGTAAGTACTCCGTTGTGAAAACGATATATAGCCCCTTCGTTTTCTTTAGCATCGCCATGCATTGTGCTTATCCAAAACCCACCCCACGGATCGGCACGTCCGTCGTTACTTCTGTTGTCAGGTTTATCTGCTTCAACACTGCACAAGAAAGTTTGCTTATGCGTACTGGTATTATAGGCACTTAGGCCTTTATCACTTGCTAGTAATAGGGTTTCATTGTTTACCAAAGCCAGAGCGGTAACCATATCATCTAAGCGTTGCTCAACTTTATGGTCGCCTTTTTTGCTGTACAAAATATGGTTTGGAAAATCAACCCAATAAAGCGTTTGTGTGATCGGGTGCCACAAAGGGCCCTCGCCGACAAAATTTAGTGTGTTATCAAAAACAGTCGCTGTAAGTGTATTCATTTAACTCTCTAACTAGTTACCAGTTGGTATGTGAACCATCACGCTTTGATAAATGCGGCGCTTCGGTTTCTACTGGGGTTGCCAATCTAAAGGCGGCTTCGTTCACTTCAACACCTAAACCTGGTACTTCAGGAATAGTAAATTTATTGCCTGTTAATACATGCTGCTTAGGAAAAAGAAGTGGATCATGGGCGCCAAATTCACTAAACGGACCTTGGTGTGTTTCCATTAAGCCTAAGTTTGGTAGTGCTGCTGCAAAGTGATTTGTTGCTGCTGTACACACGGGACCAAGCGGGTTGTGTGGCATAACATCTATATAATGTGCCTCAGCCCAACCAGCCACTTTCATTGCTTCTGTTAAGCCTCCAATGTTACACACATCCACACGTAAATACTGAGTAAGTCCCTGTTCTATATAAGGCTTAGCTGCCCATTTAGAGCTAAACTCTTCACCAATTGCAAAAGGAATATGCGTTAAAGTACGCAGTGTTTTATAGGCATCAGGAGATTCATGACGAATCGGTTCTTCAATAAAATCGAGTGTGTCGGGCTTTAAACGTTGGCAAAACGAAGCGGCCTCAGCCACGCTTAATCTGTGATGGTAATCAATACCGAGTGTAATATCAGGCCCCAGTACTTTTCGTAATTCATTTAAGCAACGCGCTGTTCGCGTTATAGATTCTTGTGGTTCAAAAAACTGTAAATCGTCAAAACGACTCGGTATGACTCTTATTGTTGTCCAGCCGAGCGCGATAAGCGCTTTTGCTTCTTTAACTAAATCGTCAAATTTATCAGGATCTGCTTCTGTATAACAACACGCAAAGCACGCTATGTGCTCGCGTTGTTTACCCCCTAACAACTGATAAACAGGCACTTGTAATGACTTACCTAAAATATCATAAAGTGCAATATCAATTGCCGAAATAGCAGCCGTAATTACACGGCCCCCTTCAAAATAATGACTACGATAAAGCTCTTGCCAAATACGGCCTATTTTACGCGGATCTTGCCCTTTTAAAAAACCCGAAAAGTGCTGTATTGCGCCAATAACTGCCTGCTCTCGATTTGATAAACCCGATTCGCCCCAGCCAACTATGCCACATTCGGTTACTACTTTTACTAATAGCTGATTACGTTTTCCTACGCAGCCTAAAAGCGCTTCAACGGATTCTATTTTCATTATTATTACCTATGCGTTATTAAGGTTGAGTTGCTGGTAAACGGTATTTATCCATGCGGTCTATATCATATTTTTCATATTTTCTTTTTAATAACCAGCGCGGGCGCTCTAACGTTAATTCCCATTCAAACAATGATTTAAACATAGTTTTAACACGTTCAGGATTTTTTGCTGCTAAATCTGTTTGTTCACTAATGTCAGAGCTTAGGTCGTATAGCTCTGCTGGTCTGTCTGGGTAACGAATGAGTTTCCAATCGTTATCGCGTATTACAGCTCTGTTTTCTTTTTTCCAGTACATCACTTTATGTGGGCGTGCTGTGTTTTCACCTTGAATATAAGGGAGTAAATCAACGCCATCAATATCACTACCTAACGCTTTACCTTTAGCTGCACTGTAAAAAGTAGGCAGTAAATCGAGTGTGCTTACTGGGTAGTCGTAAGTCGAACCTGGTTTAATATGCTTTGGCCAACTAATTAAAAATGGTACACGAATTCCCCCTTCTAACTGGTTTGATTTAGTACCTGCAAGTGGTGCATTATTTGATGCGTTTTTATCAGATGGGCCACCGTTGTCGTTTGAAAAAACTACAATAGTATTGTCATCTAAGCCTAGCTCTTTAAGTTTATCAAGTACGTAACCACTGGCTCTGTCTAGACCTAGGGTCATTGCAGCAAGTTCTTTACGTTTACCCGTTAAGTTTGGAAACTTAGCTAAATCTTTAGGATCTGATTCAAGCGGAGTATGTACTGCATTAAAAGCTAAGTAGATGAAAAATGGTTCGTCTTTGTTTTGTTCAATGTATTTAGCGGCTTCTTTACCTAACACATCGGTTAAGTACTCTTTTGGCTCTTCGTAATTACCAAAGTCGCGTTCTAATTTTTTATCAAAAAAATGTTTGTTTCCATTTTTCATTTCTTGTTCTGAATAGTTAAAGTAGCTTCTGTCGCCACCTCTAAAACCTAAAAAGGTATCAAAACCACGTTTTAAAGGATGAAATCTGTCGGCGTCACCTAAATGCCACTTACCAAATACCGCTGTTTTATAACCCTGCTCCTTAAGGTAATCGCCCATTGTTTTTTGATCTAATGGCAAGCCCATATCTGCACCTTTAAGTGCCGAGTTATCGCTCATAAAACCAGGTACATTAATTTCTTCGTAACCAAAACGTTGCTGGTACTTACCTGTCATTAAACCTGCGCGTGAAGGACCACAAGTAGAATCACTCACGTAACCTTGGGTAAAACGGACACCGCTTTGGGCGAGTTTATCTAAATTAGGTGTTTTAAGCTGCGTACTACCTTGAAAGCCAAAATCACCAAAACCTGCGTCATCAGCAAAAATTAAAACAATATTAGGTTTTTCTGTTTGTGCTTTTGCCATTGCATTAGCACTAACGCAAAAGCCTAAACATACAGAAAGAAGAACAAGTAGCTTATTCATCACAGTTTCCTATTTAATATAATAGTTAAGCACATAGCTAAAAAATATTAATTACACCATAGCTAACATATTGGTTATATTAGACTATTACGGCTAGTTAATTTTATGGTTGAGTTGTAAATAATGCGTTTATAAATCACAATATCGCTACACTAAACAAAACATAACAATATTGCAAACATATGATGTATGATATTTTAAAATTAATTTTTCAATTTCTCACTATTACTTAAGCCTAATAACAGTATCAGCTTAAAGGTAAAGCCCATTTATTAATTGCTTAGCTGCGGCCCGTTATTTAATTTTAAGTATGCATTCGTGTGCTATTAAAGGTGGATTCTAAAATGATAAATATAAAAAACAGCCTTTTTGTTGTTCTTTTTTTATGCAGCTGTTTTTCAACGATTGCAAACGATGAGTGCCAGTCTTGTCATCAACCACAAACCCGTGATTGGAAACAATCAGATCATGCAAGTTCAATGGCTTTAGCCAATAAAGATACAGTGCTTGGGGATTTTAATAATGTAACGACGACCCACTTTTCCCAAAAAGCCGTGTTTTATAAAGAAAAAGATGCCTTTTTAATTGATTTGACCGAGCAAGGCACTAAAAAAACTTACACCGTAAGTTATGTATTT
>NZ_JJNY01000104.1:0-12281 GCF_000690035.1 Pseudoalteromonas sp. S3431 | reverse complement strand
TAAAAATGGGGGGATTACCCTTCGCTTTTATCAGGAGAGTTAATAAACCCTCGTTTTGAAAATCGTTGGCTCAGAAAAGATGGACAATTAGTCCACATACTATGGTCTGTTCGCTGGTCTGAAGAACATCAAGTAAGAATTGCAGTGGCTCACGATATTACCGAGCGAAAAGAGATGGAAGAGCAGCTTTATTACATGGCAGGGCATGATGCATTAACGGGTTTACCAAACCGTTCGTTATTAATGGATCGATTGCAAAAAGTAATTGTAAAAGCTCACCGAGATAATCTATTTTTTTCACTACTGTTTATTGATATAAATGGCTTTAAAGCTGTAAATGATACTTATGGTCATAACGTTGGTGATAAGTTGTTGCATAGCATTGCACAGAGGCTGTCGAATGTAATGAGGGAATATGACACTGTAGGGCGTTTAGGTGGGGATGAGTTTTTAATTATTTTAGATAATTTAAAGTCACCAACCGAAAGTGTTGTTATTAGGCGTAAAATTTTAGCTCAATTTAAGGCTGAATTTCAATTGGATGAATTAAGTCTCAATATCTCTCCTAGTATTGGTATTGCCAATTACCCTAATGATGGACAAACTGATCATCAACTCATTAAGTATGCCGATCAAGCTATGTACAAAATTAAAGGCGAAAATGTTGCTAAAGTTATGTAGTCATTTTTATTAATTTAATGTCTATGCTGAACTACTTTTTTTAATATCTTGTTGCCAATTGAGTGCTAAAAAATCAATAAATGTACGTACTAACGTTTGCTGATAACTTCGTGATAGGTACACCGCCCATAGGCTATGGCCAGGTGAATAATAATGCGGCAAGACTTCTACTAGCTCGCCATTTTTTAAGTGTTTATTTGCTAAATCGCAAGGAATATTAGCAATTCCCATCCCCCTAATTGCCGCTTTAACTAAAATGCCCATTTCGTTTGATTGCAAATTCCCCTTAATTGCAACTTTTTGATCATTTGTTGCCGATATTATTCGCCATTTTGTCGCACTACTGTGCACTAGGCAATTATGATTTAGTAAGTCCTGAGGTTTAATTAAGGGGGGCGACTCAGCTAAGTAGTTTGCTGAGGCACATAACACACCATCAATATGCATTAGTTTACGGGCAATATGTTGATCTTCAGGTTGTTCAATATAGCGCAGTGCCACATCAACACGTTCGTCTACCAACTGTGATAAGTTATCCGAAAGTACAAGCTGAACATTTGTTTTGGGGTGTAGTTGTAAAAATTGCTCCACTCTTTCAAATAATAAATTTTGACCCAGCCCAATAGGTGATGCAATTCTGATTGTACCAACTAGTTCATTATTATGGCTATGAGCACGACTTTTTAAATCAGAGACTGTACTGAGTATTTGTTGGCAGTAAATTAATGCTTCTTCACCTTGAATAGTTAAACTTACTTTACGTGTTGTGCGATGAAATAATCTCAACGATAACCACTGTTCTATTTCTTGTACGTGACGAGTAATTTGTAAGCGGCTTAGATTTAAGTGCTCAGCAGATTTAGTAAAGCTGCCACAGCGGGCAACTTCTACAAAGCTTGTAATTGCAGTAATTTTATCCATTAGTAACTTATTATGAACTAATATGTATCTTAACAGTGTGTTTATCACTTAAAAGCGTGCAAGTAAACTAACTTCATTAACTCAATAATAGGATACAGATAATGAAAGTAGCAGTTTTAGGCGCAACAGGCTGGATTGGCAGCACAATCGTACAACAAGCAACTAAGCGCGGTTTAGAAGTGGTCAGCATTGTACGTGACGCAGCGAAAATAACAGATAATACAACTGTCGTTCGCGTATTTGATTTACAAAGCCAAGATAATATTGCTTCAGTACTTAAAGGTATAGATGTACTTATTGCTTCAGTGGGGGGACGTGCAGTAGGTAATCATGAATTAGTTGCACAAACCGCAGAGCGTTTATTAACAGCTTTAAATGGAACAAGCACACGTTTGATTTGGGTAGGTGGTGCGGGTAGCTTAGAGGTTGCACCTGGGGTAACACTTGTATCAACACCTGAATTCCCTGCAGATTACAAAGATGAAGCACTCGCACAAGGTGAAGCATTAAATGTATTTAAAACGACGACTAGTTCTGCTTCGTGGACTTTTGTAAGCCCTGCTGCAGTAATTTATCCTGGTGAAAGTGAAGGTTCTTATCGTATTGGCGGAGATCAGTTTTTTACAAATGAAGCTGGTGAAAGCAAAGTATCAGTCACTGATTATGCAATAGCATTAGTTGACGAAGCACAAAAAGCTGCACACTTAAACCAACGTATCAGTGTTGCTTATTAACTTATATTAAGTTTAAAGCATTTGATTATTTAGATGCTAAGCGCTGGCTCCTAAGGGCAAAATAATTTAATCTGAGAGTATTAATCCTTATTAAATTATTTGTCTTATGAGCCTTCTTTTTTCGCTTGCGTTAGCAAGTCTTCCTGCTTTACCTGAGCCTGTTGCAAATAATGCTGTGGCTAAAGTTATTATTAAAAATCAGCCTTATTTTTTAAGTTTTATGGGATTAGGCCGCGATAAACAGTACTCGTCAGTGCATAACAAAGTGTGGGCGCTTAAAGTTGGCGATTCACAGTGGCAATCTAAAACTGGTGTGCCTTCAAGCTTGCCATTAAAAGGGCGCTTAGCAAGTACCGCAGTCGGTTTAGGTGAATACGCCTATGTGTTTGGCGGCTATACAGTTGCAGAGGATCATACTGAAGTTTCAAGCCCCGACGTATATAGGTACGACGTAATAAAAGATACCTATACTCCTTTAGCCAATATGCCAGTGCCTGTAGATGATAGCGTAGCGCTGAGCTACAAAGCGCGTTACATTTACTTAATTAGCGGTTGGCATAACGACGGCAACGTAAATTTAGTACAAGTATACGACACGCGAAATAATACATGGGAGCAAGCCTCACCATTTTTAGGTGATCCCGTATTTGGTCAAGCGGCAGCAATTAGCGGCAATACAATTGTTGTGTGTGATGGCGTTAAAACACAAGCCAATCCTGATTCGCGTCGCTCGTTTGCAGGCGTAGCACAGTGCTTAAAAGGTACAATAGATTCAACTAATCCACAAAAAATAGATTGGCGCACATTGCCACATCCAACAGGTTCCGCCCACTATCGAATGGCAGCCACCAGCTATAATAGCAATATTTATATGCTGGCAGGTTCTAACAATCCATATAATTACAGCGCAATAGGCTACGACGGTAAACCTGCACCAGCAAGTGATCATGTTTGGCGCTTTAATATCGAAAAAAATGGATGGCAGGTTTTATCACCGGTTGAGGTAAAGAGTATGGATCACCGTGGTTTACTTGAACACAATGGGGTTTTATATCGAATTGGCGGTATTGACAATAAACAGCAAGTAAGTACTAACGTACTGGGTTACGAGGCTGAAAAGTGAACACTCTTTACATTACAGGAGCAGGAGTAAGCGCAGCCAGCGGTATTCCAACCTTTAGAGGGGAGGATGGTTATTGGACCATCGGCAGTAAAAATTATACACCTATGGAAATGGCAACGCGCGCAATGTACCAAAACGCCCCAAAAGAGTTTTTAGCATGGTATTACCATCGCTTTGCAACGTATCGCAACCATGGCCCAAACGACGTACACCATTGGCTAAGTGACAAAAACCTAATTACTCAAAACATAGATGGGCTTGATGGCAAAGCGGGTAACAAAAATTACATAGCGATACACGGCAGGCTCGATCAAATGACGCTATTTCACCATCAAGGCGATGATGTAACCCCGTTTGCCGCTCCGTGGGAAAAGGTAGATGAAAGCTGCCTGCACGACTCCTTATTTGAAGTGTTTAATATTAAAAACCGATCACCTGAGCTTAATTATTCTTTTAAACCCTTTGTTTTATTGTTTGATGAGTATTACACCGAGCTTTATAGAATTAGCGAAGCGCAAAAACGCATGAGTAATGCCGATAAAATTGTATTTATGGGGACTTCGTTTAGCGTTAATATTACGCAAATGGCGATAGAAATAGCGCGTGATTACAACATTCCCATTGAAGTTGTAGACCCCGAACCAGCTCATATTTTACACCCCAATGTGAGTTATAAAAAAATGACTGCGCTTGAGTATATTCAAAATAGCTAAATTAAGTTGGTGATTATGTGTGATAAATACGCTATTTATATTTATTTTACAATTTTATAAAGTATTTCTCCTTCGCTTGTACATTGTTGATCTATAATCTTAACTTATACATTAATCGTCATACTGTAAATATAACAACACTGAAGAGATGTAAATGAGTGATTTAACAGCAATAGCAAACTTATCAATATTATTAGTAGAGCCTTCAGATGTTCAACAAAAGCTTATTATAAAATCACTGACTCAGTGTGGTGTAAAGCAGGTTGAAAAAGCAACATCGCAAGAACAAGCACTAACAATGCTTAATAGTTACCAGCCTGATTTAGTTATTAGTAGTATGTACTTTTCAGACGGTACCGCTGACTCCTTACTACAAAAAATCAGATCAAATCCAATAACAGAAAACCAAGCATTTATGTTGGTGTCAAGTGAGCGTAACAAAAAGTACTTAGAGCAGTTAAGGCAGTCGGGTGTATTAGCTATTTTGCCTAAACCATTTAGTGCTGAAGCTATAACGCGCGCACTTAAAGCTACTTTAGATATTATTAGTGAAGAAGAAGTTGAGCTTGAACACTTTGATATTACTTTATTACGTGTACTTGTAGTTGATGACAGTCGCTTTGCGCGTAAACACATTATTCGCGTACTTGCGGGGATGGGGATCCCAGCACCAGTAGAAGCTGAAGATGGCAAACAAGCCATCGAACAATTAAATACACAGTCATTCGATTTGATTGTTACTGATTATAATATGCCTGAAATGGATGGCAAAGAGCTAACCGAAACCGTCAGAGGGTCAAACACCTACTCACATATCCCTATTTTAATGGTGAGTTCAGAAGCAAACGACACTCACTTAGCCAATATTGCTCAAGCTGGCGTTGATGCCATTTGTGATAAACCATTTGAGCCTGCAACAGTTAGAGATTTATTGTTTAAAATAATGTCTTAACTTATAAACTTAAGGCTAGCAGTAAAAATGTATTAGCATGAGCAGATAAAACTAAAGCAGCGCTTGTTAAAAGTCGCTGCTTTTTTATTATTGGCTAGGTACGTTATAAAGCCCAAACGCCACAAAACATAATATAACTGCAATTGTGGTATCAAATATTCGCCATCTTAATGATGAGCTTAATATGCTTTTAAGTTTAGGAGCAAAAAGCACTAAAGTGCTGAACCAAATTAGTGACCCAACACAAGCGCCAAGTGCAAAATGCATTGGGTTTGGTTGTAAAGCGCCAATATTGCCAAGTAATAACACGGTATCTAAATACACATGTGGATTTAGCAAACTGATTGCAAAGGCCGAAAGGGCAGTACTCCACCAGCTTACTTTTTCTACTTGGCTTATTTTTAAACCCGAAGTCCCTTTAATCGCTCGCATTGCAGATCCATACGCTAAGTACAATAGCATCGCAATACCGCCCCATGTTAACCAAGGCAGTAATCCTGGTAATAACTGCTGTAATTCATTTGCTGCAAATACACCTATTAAAATAAGAGTCGCGTCGCAAATAATGCATACCGTGGCTAAAATCAATCGATTAGCGCCAGCCATGCATTGGCTTAAAATCCAAATATTTTGCGCGCCAATGGCAATAATTAAACTTAGCCCCAGCATCACACCCGATAAAAACGACATACTATAAATCTACTCAACTATTCAATGCCTTGCAGGGTATTGGTAATTCTGTTACAAATCCAATGAATATATTTAGGGTTATATGCGTAAAACTCATGATTGATTATCAACTACTCAATGCACTGTCGGCGGTTATTAGTGAAGGCGGGTTTGAAAAAGCCTCTAAAAAGCTATTTATTACGCAATCGGCAGTAAGTCGGCGTATTCATCAACTTGAAGCCAAACTTGGAGAGCCTGTAATAATTAGGACGCAGCCACCGCGCCCAACCGCTCTTGGCAAGCGTTTACTTAATCATTTACAACAAGTCCTGCAGTTAGAAGTTGCTTTAAACGTAGATGCACTTAACGAGCACTCCAGTTTAAACACACCTCTTAGTGTAAAGTTGGCTGCCAATGCTGATTCACTAGCCACATGGTTGCCAGAAGCGCTAGCCGTGCTAGATACAGAATCTGATTGTAAATTTAGATTTGAAGTGATCTCAGAGGATCAATCTATCGCCCATAAAAGAATGAAAGACGGCGAGGTAATGGTATGTATTAGCTCATCTTCTGAGCCTGTAAATGGCGGGTTAGCGAGCCCATTAGGCGCTATACGTTACAAGGCAATTGCGAGTCCTGACTTTATTAAACAGCATAACCTCACTTCGCTTACGCAATTGGCGCAGGTACCTTGTTTAGTTTTTAGTGAATATGACAAGCTACAGCACCAGTTTTTAGCCGATATTAACGGCTCAACGCCAGAGTATATACATATATATCCCTCATCAGAAGGATTTAAACAAGCCATGATTGCAGGCCTAGGCTATGGTTTATTGCCGACTTTGCAGCTTGGTGATTCCCTGCAAAAAGGGGAGTTAGTTGACTTATTTCCAGAGTATTATATTGATACGCCCTTGTATTGGCATTATTGGCAAAGTGAAAGCCCGCAACTTAAAGCACTGCGAAAGTTTGCAATGCAAGTTGCGGCTAACCGATTAGAACCAATTTAAAGGTGTTTATAACTGCCCTAATCTATAAATGAGTAATGCCGTTTTTTTAATGTTTTTATCAAGGCTGGTTAAATCGGCTGTTTCGTTTTTAGTGTGCGCACCGCTGCCCATCAAGCCTAAACCATCAAGTGCCATATCAACATGGTTTGCCGCAAACGAAATATCAGCCGCACCTGCATTACGTGGATTGGCGGCTACTACTTTGTTGAAGCCTAAGTCGTGGCTTGCGTCGCTGTATAATTCTAATAGCTTTTTATTGCCATCAGTTAATGCCATTGGCGGGTAACCGTCTTCAAAAATAAGCTCTGCTTTACTGCCATCTAAGTTTTTAGCCACAATTTGTAACATAACCCTTTTAGCGCTTTCTACCTGCTTTGGCGAAAGTGCGCGTAAATCACCTGCAACATGCACGGTTTGTGCTATTACATTACTTTTACCAAATGCCGTTGCTGACGAATTAGCACTGTCGTAGTCGGCATTTGTACCGCCCACAATAAGCCCCGGGTTAAACGTTAAATTAGGTTGCGTGGCAAGTTGCTCTCTAAAATCATTTAAAATGCGTGATGCTTCGTAAATAGCGCCATAACCAACGCTTTCGCTAAATATTTGTGACGAATGCGCTGCATTTGCCGTTACGTTTAGCGTCCAGCCGGTATAACCACGGCGCGCCGCCATAGCTGTTTTTATATTGTTATCGCCATTTTCATAGCCAAGCGCTACGTCAGCCCAAATTGCCGCATCAACAATAGCTTGTTTAGATAAGCTAAGCGGGCGACCGCTGCTTTCTTCATCGCCAGTCAATAACACTTTTATGCTTACATTTTCGAGTAAATTAAGGGCTTGTAAGCTTTTAAGTGCGGTAATTATTATCGTGTTACCGCCTTTCATATCGGCAACGCCTGGGCCACTGGCTGTATCGGCATCAAGTTGTTTGTAGGTAGTAAAGTTATCGTTTTTGGCAAATACTGTATCTAGATGGCCGATCATCAGTATTTTTATTGCATCGGGATCATTACTCTCATGGGTTGCTAATACATGCCCTGCGCGGTTAAACGCACTGCCATCCAGCCATTCTACTTTAAAACCAATGGCTTTTAGTTGCTCGCTCGCAATAGCGCCCACCTTTTTTACACCTTCAATATTAAGCGAACCGCTATTAATATTTACGGCTTGCTCTATTTCTTTAAGTGCTTGGGGAATATTTTTATCGACCTGTTTTACTATTTCACGCTCACTTTTATCAAGCGCCGCATGGCTTGTAAGCGATAGGGTACTCGCAAGGGTAAAAATAAGTGCTTGGCTAAATTTTAAAAATGACATAACAGTATAATAAGTAAAAAATAAGAATATTTAATATGAAGTAAAATTAATAAGGATTCAATAGAAGTAGATTGTGATTTTTAACTAATTTTATAAGCAATAACGAGTTACGAGTTTAAGGGTGAACGCGTTATTAGTTTAAACACAGGTATTTAAAATATAACCTGTTAATTAATAATCAACGGGTATAACTAAACAACGATTTGTCTGATATTACTGATCTCCACCATTTTGGGGTTTTGTTACATTTAGAAAAGGTAAGGCGAAGCTAACTAACTGTTTACAGGTGTTTATTTTATAGCTAGGATAAAATCATTGTAATATAACAATATTTGTTATGTGCTTATGAGTTATGACTATATCGTGGATTAAAAATGGAATTATGTAAATACTGTAAAAAAAATGAAGCGATTGAAAACTCTCATATTATACCTTCATTTATTTTCAAGTGGTTAAAGAAAACATCTCCAACAGGTTTTATTCGGGCTACAAATGAACCAAATAAACGCGAACAAGATGGGCCAAAATCCCCTCTACTTTGTAATGATTGTGAAGTTGAATTTTCTGAAGTTGAAAACTGTTTCAAAAAAGAAACATTCTCAAAACTTGCGAACTACAGAGAACCTTGCCCTCAAAAGCTAGATATATCTGAATCTTCAAGAAAATGTATATATGTAATTGCATGGAGGGTATTAGCAGATACTTATTACTTTCCAAAGGATAATCAATATACGGAATGCGAATTTAATCGTTTTCCAGAATTCCTTGATGATATTAAGAGGTTGATTGAAGGTGATAAATCTAAAAAATTTCGTACTCACCTGATACCGTGTACCCGTGAAGTCCTGACCAAACTAGATCTTCCAAAGGTTGATTGGTTTTACTATGAAAGATCTGTTGGTGCCGAACCAAGAATTTGGGACAACTGGGAACGATTTTTAGTCTATATAAAAGTTCCATTTGCAATAATATGTTTTGAAATAGTTCCTAACAACAAAGATGTCTGGTGTGGAACGAAAATTGATGAAGTTGACTGTATTAACCTAAGTGAAATAACAGATTGTCCAGATTATGTATCTGGACAAATTGAACATTTTTTTGGCGCTTTTTTAAAAAGTAAGGAGCTTGTCACAGGGAAACAATTAGAGAAAATGTCAAGTGATATGAAGAAGGCAAACCCAGACTGTGGTTCATTTCAATCTATGAATAAGAAGTGGTAAAGTTTAACGCACATAACACATATGAGCCTTAACTTTGTCAATAGGCATTAGTGTTCTTTTTGACCGTTTTTATCAATTGACGGTCAATTCTAAATCAATAAACAAATTCGTTTACTTCGTCTGTCGATGCGGCTGTTAAGCAAGTTGCTTACGGCAAACACATATAGAGGCTCTCTTATTGCGATCTCATCGCAGCCAGGGTTTTCCCATATCCTTTTGGGGTTGCTGGGGCACTAGACATTCATCGGTTAACCTAATCATGGCACTATACAAGGCAGCTGGCTTCATCATTGTGATCCAGTTAGTTTCAGGCTCAAGTCAGGTGTAAGCGACTTTGTTTATTGTATTAATGCACGCGTACTGAGCGTCTAATCAAGACAAGTGACTTAGGTCTGTAGGCATATAATCAGGTTAAACTTTGTTGGTTATTAACTCACCCAATTGATTGATGCTCAGCCTTATATCCAGTTAGATGTTCAGCTCACTCAGTACCGTGACTAACTCTTTAAGAATTTTGCTTCATCGAATACCGTCTCTTTTTTAAGCATATAATAAACACAGCGACCAAGCTTATGCGCAAGCGCTGACAGTGCTTTGGCTTTGCTCATTCGTTTTTGTAGTTTTTCAAGGTATTTATTGGCGTTGTGATTGTGACGCAGCAGTAATACGGCAGCTTCCGAGAAAGCCCATTTGAGATGTGCATTGCCAATTTTATTACCTTGGGTGCCATAGGTTTTGCCGGCAGACTCTGCTTTGCATTTGACTAACCGACTATATGAAGCGAACTTTTGTACACTTGAAAAGCGATTGATGTCACCAATTTCGTAAATTATAGTGAGTGCTAGAATGCGGCCTATACCATTAATTGTTTGCAAGATATTAAGGTGCACAGGATTATGCTGCTTAGCCATTTTTTCAATGTAATGCTCTAAAGGCTTAAGCTCCTTATGATAGCAATCGAGTATAGCGATGTTTAAATTAATAGAGCGCTGTACAACGGGATCAGGAAAGTAATAGCGCATCTTTTCTCTGTCGCAGACGTTCTTTAAATTGACATTATGCGCAGGTAAATTGTACTGACTGGCAGTATTATCAACATGGGCTTTTAAATCAGCACCATGACGAACAATTTTGGTTCTACGGCGTAATAAGTCGCGCGTAGCACGCATATCTTTGTCATAGACATAAGCAAGTGGAAAGTTACCACCACGAATAAGTTTGGCAATTTTATGTGAATCAATTTTATCGTTTTTAGCTTTACCGCCATGAATCGCTTTCATATACAAAGCATGCCCAAGGATAAAGTCGATAGTGTGTTCTTTGCAAAAGTCAGCGACCCAATACCAACAGTGCATGCATTCTACGCCAACCACAATGTCACCGACATACGGTTTAAGTAGTTTTAGAAGTGCGTCAGGGTCATCTTTAATTTTCTTGTGAACAAGGATAAGTCCTGTATTATCAATGATACAGACGTAAAGTAAACGCGCGTGTAAATCGATTCCACAATAATATGGATGCATGTTATTGTAAAAGTTCATTGAGCTTTCTCCTGTAAGGTTGGTTGCCTTTTCAGCGTAGCGAATAATCGCGATGCTGGGGAGGCTCAATGAGTATCAAGAACCTGAAATCCGACAGCTAACACTGTCGCATTTTTTGCAAAAAAAAAAGACGCAAAAACCTGCACCAGCACGCTGCGGTTTAGGTTGGCGTTAGCTATCTAGGGAGTTTAATCATGTCTGTTAGTCAGCTTCAAACCTTATCTGAATTCACTAGTTCTTTAGCCGCTATTTTCAAAACTTATCCCATACTAAGTCTTCTATTAAGTATTTTGTATTTTATTTTTAGTTATACTTTTGGTGTTCATATTAAAGAATGGGTAAAAGAAAGAAGAAAGAAGTCCATAGAGCAAAAGGAAAAGATCAAGCTTTTAGCTAATGCCAAAAAGTTGCGAAAAAATCAAAGTGGAAAAAAGTTTTCTTTTGGGAAAGTTAGTACTAGCGTACACGTTTTAGATTATAACCAACAAGGATACTCAAAAGGTTTTTTGATCTCAGAATTAGTAAATATAAATGAAATAATACCCGCTGAATACCAAGAACAATTCAATCGTAAGTTTAAAATTTGGGAGTCAAAGAAAAATAATGGTGAAATTTTTGAAGGGGCAAAGAAAGTATCTGTTAAAAAGATTCAAATAGATCGCTCTCCTATAGGTGAAGAAAAAAGATTCAGGGTAGAGTTAGATAATTCAAAAGGTTATGTACATCAAAGAGCTGCGACTTCTGTATTTTTGGATTTAGATGATAATATGCGAAGCAATATCATTTCAGAACCTCATAGCACGATGGAACCATTTTTTAGTAATAGTTTTGGAATTTTAATAGGGATTATAACGGGAGATGATCAGTTAGTATTTGTCAAAAGGGGCTCTTCTACTGCCGTTAACGAAAATAAAATTATATGTGGTGCAGTTGAGGGAATGATAGATAAAGATATCGTTAATGGCAAGCTCAATCCAATAGTTGCAGCCAGCCGAGCCTTATCGGAGGAATTTGGAATTAACCTGGATAACGAGGAATTAAGCAGTATTAAGATTGTATCCTGTATATTCAATTGTGATTATCACGAATGGAACTTAGTTGGATATGTTGATTTAAGGAGGTTCGGTAAGAAATATATATCCTCAGTGATATTTGATTACAACTCCACTGCAAAAGCACATGATTCATGGGAAGTAAATGAATTGATGTTTTTAGACTTCGAGCCTAAGGTCATTGCCGGTTATTTGTTATCTCATGAAAATGAAGTAGTTAATTATTCCAAAGTCACCGCGATTTTTACTCTATTATCTGCATATGAAAATAGAACCGAAGTAGCTAAAGCTTTTGATGCTGATATAGATCTAACTATATCAGATAGCTAACAACACGCCCTGAGG
>NZ_JJNY01000103.1:0-26405 GCF_000690035.1 Pseudoalteromonas sp. S3431 | reverse complement strand
CTTGGTGATAATAGCGTTTTGGACCCACCTGATCCCATGCCGAACTCAGTAGTGAAACGAAACAGCGCCGATGATAGTGTAGCATTTGCTATGTGAAAGTAGGACATTACCAGGCTTCAAATTCAGTCGAAGGACTTTAATCTTAATAATTAAAATAAGAAAATTGAAAAGAATTTGCTTGGTGACAATAGCGTTTTGGACCCACCTGACTCCATGCCGAACTCAGTAGTGAAACGAAACAGCGCCGATGATAGTGTAGCATTTGCTATGTGAAAGTAGGACATTACCAGGATTTAATTAAAAGAAACCCGTTACAGCAATGTGACGGGTTTTTTGCTTTTTGAAATTAGTAGAACTCTGCACACTAAGTGACGACAAGGTTAATAATCGTGTAGCATTTGCTATGTGGCTTTCCACCGCTGTGGCACTACGACATTACCAGGATTTAATTAAGAGAAACCCGTTACAGTAATGTGACGGGTTTTTTGCTTTTTGGAATTTTGTAAATAGTCCATGCCGAACTCAGTGGCGAAATAAAATAGTTCTAAGGCGAGTCCCACAGAAGGACGCCCCGGCACAAAGATAGTGTAGCATTTGCTATGTGCCTCTCCACAGCTGTGGCACTACGACATTACCAGGATTTAATTAAGAGAAACCCGTTACAGCAATGTGACGGTTTTTTTGCTTTTTGGAATTTTGTAAATAGTCCATGCCGAACTCAGTGGCGAAATAAAATAGTTCTAAGGCGAGCCCCGCAGAAGGACGCCCCGACACAAAGATAGTCTAGCATTTGCTATGTGACTCTCTACCGCTGTGGGCACTACGACATTACTAGGATTTAATTAAGAGAAACCCGTTACAGCAATGTGACGGGTTTTTTGCTTTTTAAAATTAAGAAAAACATCCCCCTTTAAATTCAACAACAAAACTAGTTGCGTCTATTCGCGCGTGCTAAAATCCAATTTTTATGAATGATGATATAGAGGTCTAGTTTGCCTACAGCTGATTATCAAAAGGTGCTTGATGAAATAGCACATGAAGTACGCCCTTTATTATCACAAGGAAAAGTAGCTGATTATATACCGGCCCTAGCAGAGGTCGATCCTGAGCAATTTTCTATTGCTATTTATACAACTGATGGTGAGACTGTGTGTGCGGGGGATTGTTCTCAACGTTTTACTATTCAATCAGTTTCTAAAGTTATGACACTTACTATGGCACTGCAACGTTATGGTGATGAGCTTTGGCATCGAGTTGGAAAGGAACCTTCAGGGACTGCCTTTAACTCGCTTACACAGCTTGAGTTTGAAAAAGGGATTCCTCGTAACCCTTTCATAAATGCAGGCGCAATTGTAACGTGTGATGCGTTGTACAGCCGCTTATCTGCACCAATGCACTCTATGCTCGAGACCTTTAGGTTGTTAGCTGGTAATAGAGGGATAGTGATTGATAAAAAAGTCGCTAATTCTGAGTATGAATTTAGGCATCGTAATGCTGCTATGGCACATTTAATGAAGTCGTTTGGTAATTTTGAAAATGAAGTCGATGATGTTTTATGGTCTTACTTTAACTTTTGTTCTATTGAGCTCAACTGTATTGAATTAGCCAAAGCTTATAATTTTTTAGCTAATAAAGGTGTTGATAATCGATCGGGCGATCGTGTTTTAAGTAGTCGTCAAAATAAGCAGCTAAATTCGCTTTTATTCACGAGTGGTTTATATGATGCTGCGGGGGATTTTGGTTACAGAGTAGGTATGCCAGGTAAGTCGGGAGTGTCAGGGACTATTTTAGCCGTGTTACCAAATAAGTTTACGGTAGCTGTTTATTCTCCAGGGCTTAATTCGTTTGGTAATTCGGTAGCAGGAATTGCGGCGCTGGAACTACTATCTAAAAAGCTCGATATTTCTATTTTTTAGGAAATCGAGAGGGAGCAATACTTGCTCCCACCGTTATTTACTGTTCCCAATAAACCTGTTCTAAGCAGTCTTCGCGTTCTGGTAAACCGCGAGATAAGCGAGGAGAGTGCTGAACTAACACTTCATAACTAGCTCGGTTAGCATATTTACTAATTTGCGATAGTGATGAGTAAGTAATAGCTTGTTGCTGATGCTTAGCAGAGTTTGCCACGTTAAGTTTATGATAAACATTTGCTGATAAGTCATGTAGTACAGCCGCTAAAGCACAATCGCCTGCACCATTGGTGTTTTTAATTGAGTCAGGTCCACCCATGAATGGGGCTGTATGGCTATATGCTCTGATAGGCTTATCACACTCGGTTTTACGCATAGCACGTGAAAATTCGTATCGATTAAAATCAGGTATTGCTCCTGGTAATAACGGGTATTCGGTTTCGCGCTTTAAACTTTCGTCAACGTAGCCGGCCATAAATAAGCCTTTTTCGCCAGCAGTACAAATTACCAAATCTACCCAATCAAGTGCTTTATCAGCAGCTAGGAGTGGGTCTTCAAAACCCGTAATAGCTAACCCTTCTTCTTCGTTCATAGCAAGAATATCAACATGCTTTTCAACAAAGTTTGCCCACCAGGTAGGGTCTTGCTCAATTAAGAACTTGGTACCGAGTGTAAGAACAACTGGCACACCTGCATCATTAGCGTATTTTACCGCTTGCATAGTCGCTTCAGTCATCGTTTCACTACCTTGCGTACGCATAAGATAGGCACTGATCACTAATGCTGATGAATTTTCAATAAGGTTTTTATCGATAGATTCAGGACGTAAGTGATTCATTAGGCCCGCACTTATTGCAAAAGTACGCTCACCGGTTTCATCAATTAATGTAAAACAACGACCTATAGGCCCATCTACTGGTTGAAGATAGTTTAAATCTACACGGCTTGAGGTATTACATAAAAAGCGGTAAGCATAGCTACCTATTTTTATATTTTCGCTCATTACGCCTAATAAAACTGAGCGATCATCTGCAAGTACAGAGTAGTTGTGCATAGTGTTACCAATGGTCCCACCGGCAAACTCAAAATCAACCATATCGTTTAATTTTAAACGATCGTATAAGGCGTTTGTTATGTCGCTATCAATAACTTGCGACATACCTCTACGTAGTTGAAATTCGTCAAGGAAAGCTTGATCAACTTTTGCCTCTATATCAACAACGATCTGATCGATACCCGTAATATAACTACGTTGTAATCGCTCTGTTGCGTTAAGTTGATTGGTAAGTGGATCTTTGGCTTCCACTGGAAAATAATGTTTATGCCTGCGGCGTCCAGGAAATTTCATTTGCTACCCGTGTTGTGAGCTAAATAAAAAAAGCGTGAGATTATAGCGTAAATCAGCACGAGTGAGCCATTACAAACGGGTAAATATTGTTTTATTTTTGCAATAAAGTAATGAATGACGCACTTTAGAGTGCTAACTAGGTATAATCACAGCATAAAAAGTTATTTAAGTAGAAAGAATGAACGAGCCATTTGATGATTCCTACTGGATGGAGCAAGCGCTTTTGTATGCAAAGCAGGCAGAGTTGCTTGATGAAATCCCTGTAGGAGCGATTGTAGTAAAAGATAACCAGCTAATTTCAGTAGGGTACAACCGTTCAATAACCGATAACGACCCATCTGCCCATGCCGAAATGATCGCAGTACGAGAAGCCGGAAAAGTGCTTAACAACTATCGTTTAATAGATTGTACACTGTACGTAACATTAGAGCCTTGTTCTATGTGTGCAGGAATGTTGGTGCATAGCAGAATAAAGCGTTTAGTATTTGGTGCAGCCGACGAAAAAACAGGGTCTGCTGGTTCAATTATGAACTTATTACAAGAACCGAGGTTAAACCATCAAGTTGAAGTGTGTGGTGGTGTTTTAGCACAGCAGTGTGGCAATACTATTTCAGATTTTTTTAAACGTAGAAGAGCACAAATTAAAGCAGCTAAAAAAGCTGCTCGTGATGCGACTAATCTTTAATTAGTCGCAGGGGATATTTCTGACTCTACCATTTGCTGCATAGCAAACATTCGGCGACGCCAGATAATCTTTTTGTGCAGTTTGCGCAACATAACACGACGACGTGTGGCCGTTGAATAAATTACATTACGTTTTAATCTTTGTGTGCGTCTACGTTTTAGCATGTTTTCTCCTAATGCAAGAGTGAGAAAGGCACGAGGTATATCTTATAAATTAATGATATACAATTAACACACATTAGTGATCATTTGATGACAAGTAAACAGATATTTAATTTACTTAAATTTCGCTTATAGATATGGTCAAAAATAAACACCTAAATTAATCTTAGTTATTTTTTTCACTTGACTGCTCGGGCTCAATTATAGGTAGTTGCTTTTGTATTTGAGCTTCACTTGCCTCAATTTTTATCTCACTTGTTACGTTTAGCTCGATTACAGTGCTTAGCTCTACGATTGATTCAGGTTTTTCTGTAATAGCATTATTTTCATCTAGCCAAACAAGTGCATCGTAATAGCGACGAATATTATCAACATATTTAACCGCTACATCGCCACGCGCATAACCATAGCGGGTTTTACGGTAATAGCGCTTTTTAATTAACAGTGGTAAGCGTTTTTTTACATCAGCCCATTTATCAGGGCTTGCGCCTTGCTGTTCGGTAATTATACGTGCGTCATTAACGTGTCCCCAACCTACATTGTAGGCCGCTAATGCAAGCCATGTTCTATCGGGTTGCGGGATTCTGTCGGGAATACGCTTAATAAGCTTACTTAAATACTTACCGCCACCGCGAATGTTTTGCTCTGGCTCTAATCGGTTAGTAACACCCACTTGTTTTGCTGTACTGCGGGTTAACATCATAATACCGCGAACGCCTGTTGGCGATTTAGCGCGAGGATTCCACATAGATTCTTGATAACTAAGCGCTGCTAGTAAACGCCAATCAAGACTACCTGCATATTGTTCAAACCACGGTTGGTATGTTGGTAGAGTTTCTTTTATCGCTTCTATATAAGCTAGGGTATTTACATAGTTAAATTGGCGTACATGCCCAAAGTATTTTTCTTCGAGTACGTAAAGTTGATTACTTTGTTTTATATCACCAAAAAAAGGTACAAGTAGAGCATATAAAGAGTCGTCTTTAGATTTGTTGAGTATCCATGCGATTGGGTCGTTATGGGTAACTGAAAAGCCAATACTTAAATTAGGGTGATACCGACGAAACAGCGACAAGGTATGTGTATCGGCAAGGGTGTAATCTATCTCACCATCAATAACTGCTTGAAGTAACTCTTCTTCGTCAAACTCTTCGCTTTCGGTCCAAGTGAGTTCAGGATTGTTTTTTTTCATTTTTTGTAAAGTAAGCGAATGACTACTTTTAGCTATAACGGTAAAGTTACCACCTAAATCATCAAAATCACGTGGGCGAACGCGCCCTTGTTTATAAACTAACTTTTGGCTAATTGTGCGATAAGTTGGGCCATAGCGATATTGCTCTGCACGGGTTTTATTGTAGGTAAGTCCTGAGGCAATTAAGTCTAAATCCCCCTTTTCAAGGCGTTCAAACATGTCAGATAAGTTAAAGAAAGGGACTATTTCAAGCTCTACACCTAAATAATCAGCAAAGGCTTGAGATAACTCATATTCAAAACCTTGCTCTCCTTGTACTGCTTGATAATAATTACTGGCACTCGCAAGCGTACCCACACGTATTTTGTTTTGCTCTTTTATTTGGGCGAGTTGAGTTGGCTGTTCTTGCATATCACATGCGCACAACAGCATAACTAAAGTAATGATTATTATTAGTTTTTCTTTGAACATTGAGTGCCCCTTAAACTCGCCAGCCACCGTTATAGCAAAACTAAGCCATCACGTCACTTTACCTTTTATTTTATTAACCAAAAGAGGCTATAAATAAAGCTAAAAAGTTAATTTTATGAAAAGCGTAATTTTGAGTTAAATCTGAATGCTAATTGGACTATAATGCGTGCCTAAAATATCGTTCAATCCCTAACCCCGGATGAAATTATCTATGTTGATCCTTCGTGGTGCACCAGCACTTTCAGAGTTCAGAGTTAATAAAATTTTAGCGCGTTGCCAACAATCGCAACTTCCAATCACTAACGTATATGCCGAGTATACTCACTTTGCCGATTTAACATCGCCGTTGAGTAGCGCTGAGCAAACCAAGCTTGAAAAACTATTAACTTACGGTCCAACCATTGCTGAGCATACCCCAGCTGGCAAACTTGTACTTGTTACACCTCGCCCAGGTACCATCTCACCTTGGGCATCTAAAGCTACCGACATCGCCCACAACTGTGGTTTAAAGCAGGTTCACCGTGTTGAACGCGGTATTGCTTATTATGTTGAAGGTGATTTAAACGCAGAACAACTTGCACAAGTAACTGCGTTATTGCACGACCGCATGACTGAAGCCACACACAGTGAGCTTGAAGATGCGGCTCAGCTGTTTCGCAGTGATGCCCCGCGCCAAAAGTCGTCTGTTGATATTTTAGGTGGCGGACGCGAAGCATTAGCAATAGCCAATGTTGAGCAAGGTTTTGCCCTTGCTGATGACGAAATAGATTACTTGGTAGAAAACTTTATAAAGTTAGGACGTAACCCTAACGACATCGAATTGTTTATGTTTGCACAAGCAAACTCAGAGCATTGTCGCCATAAAATATTTAATGCTGACTGGACAATCGATGGAAAAGAGCAGCCAAAATCGCTGTTTAAAATGATTAAAAATACGTTTGAGTTAAATCCTGAAAATGTATTGTCGGCGTATAAAGATAACGCGGCAGTAATGAAAGGCTCAAAAGCGGGTCGCTTCTTCCCAAATGCGCAAGGTGAATATGCGTATCATCAAGAAGACATTGAAATACTAATGAAAGTTGAAACGCATAACCACCCAACAGCTATCGCGCCATTCTCTGGTGCGGCTACAGGCTCTGGTGGTGAGATTCGCGATGAAGGCGCAACTGGTCGTGGCTCTAAGCCAAAAGCAGGCTTAGTTGGCTTTACTGTATCAAATTTACGTATTCCAGGTTACGAGCAACCGTGGGAAAGCGATTTTGGTAAGCCGGGTCGTATTGTAAACGCACTTGATATAATGACAGAAGGTCCACTAGGTGGCGCTGCATTTAATAATGAGTTTGGTCGTCCTAACTTGTTAGGCTACTTCCGTACTTACGAAGAAAAAGTAACAAGCCATAACGGTGAAGAAGTACGTGGTTACCATAAACCAATTATGCTTGCCGGTGGTTTAGGTAATATTCGCTCTGATCATGTTCAAAAAGGTGATATTCCTGTAGGCGCTAAATTAATTGCGCTAGGCGGGCCTGCAATGAACATTGGTTTAGGCGGTGGTGCTGCATCAAGTATGGCCTCAGGTCAGTCAAACGAAGATTTAGACTTTGCTTCAGTACAGCGCGAAAACCCAGAAATGGAACGTCGTTGCCAAGAAGTTATCGATAAATGTTGGCAGCTAGGCGATGAAAACCCAATCGCGTTTATCCATGATGTAGGTGCCGGCGGTTTATCTAACGCGTTTCCTGAGCTTGTTAATGATGGCGGACGTGGTGGTAAGTTCCAATTACGTAGCATCCCTAACGATGAGCCAGGCATGGCACCACACGAAATTTGGTGTAATGAATCACAAGAGCGTTATGTACTCGCTGTTGGCGTAGAGGACTTTGACCGCTTTGAAGCAATTTGTAAGCGCGAACGTGCCCAGTACGCTGTTATTGGTGAAGCAACAGCTGAACCTCACTTAACAGTGTCAGACAGCCACTTTGAAAATAACCCTGTTGATTTGCCGCTGGACGTATTATTAGGTAAAGCACCTAAAATGCACCGCGATGTAACGTCAAAGCAAGTTGTTGGCAAAGCGCTTGATATCACATCAATAAATGCAGCAGATGCAGCGCAGCGCTTAATGCGTTTACCAACCATTGCAGAAAAAACATTCTTAATAACAATCGGCGATCGCTCAGTTACGGGTTTAGTAGCGCGCGACCAAATGGTTGGTCCTTGGCAAGTACCTGTTGCTAACTGTGCTGTAACTGCGGCAACGTATGATACTTACCACGGTGAAGCTATGTCACTCGGTGAGCGTACTCCGGCTGCATTACTTAATTACGGTGCATCTGCTCGTTTAGCTGTGGCAGAGTCGTTAACTAATATTGCCTGTGCAAATATTGGTAGCCTTGAAAACATTAAGTTATCGGCAAACTGGATGGCAGCAGCGGGTCACCCAGGTGAAGATGCTGGTTTATATGAAGCTGTTAAAGCCGTAGGCGAACAGCTTTGTCCTGCGCTTGGTTTAACTATTCCAGTGGGTAAAGATTCTATGTCGATGAAAACGACATGGAAAGATGAAGGTGACTCACAAGAGAAGTCAGTAACATCGCCGCTTTCACTGGTTATAACTGCGTTTGGTCGTGTTGACGACGTACGTAAAACAGTAACTCCACAACTGCGCACAGATAAAGGCGATACATCGCTTATATTAGTTGATTTAGGTGCGGGTAAAAACCGCATGGGCGCATCAAGCCTTGCACAAGTTTATAAGCAATTAGGTGATGTAACCCCTGATGTTGATAGCCCTGAGTTATTAAAAGGCTTCTATAACGCAATGCAAGCACTTGTGGCTGATAGTAAGTTACTTGCTTATCATGACCGCTCAGATGGTGGTTTATTTACCACAGTAGCTGAAATGGCGTTTACGGGTCATACCGGTGTAACGGTTGATTTAGCAGCTTTAACAGGTTCAGACATTGAAGCGCTTTATAACGAAGAGCTAGGTGCGGTAATTCAAGTTGCAAATGCTGATTTAGATGCAGTAAATGCGGTGTTTGAACAACATGGTATAGCTGCAATTAGCCACAGCATTGGCACGCTTAACAGTGACGATACGATTATATTTAACCGTGGCGAAAATACGGTACTTAATCATACGCGTACTGAGCTTCGTACTATTTGGGCTGAAACAACGTATCAAATGCAAGCACGCCGTGACAACCCTGAGTGTGCTAAGCAAGAGTTTGATGCTAAGTTTGATGCAAAAGATCCAGGCTTAAACGTAAAACTTAACTTTGATTTAAACGAAGATATAGCTGCACCATACATTGCAACCGGTGCTAAACCGCAAATGGCTATTTTACGTGAGCAGGGTGTTAACTCTCATTTAGAAATGGCGGCAGCGTTTAATCGCGCAGGTTTTGCAGCCGTTGATGTACACATGAGCGATATTTTAGAAGGTCGTTTAACACTAGAGCAATTTAAAGGTTTAGTGGCATGTGGTGGTTTCTCATACGGTGACGTACTTGGTGCGGGTGAAGGTTGGGCTAAGTCTATTTTGTTTAACGACATGGCACGCGATCAGTTCCAAAACTTTTTCCACCGTGAAGATACCTTTAGCTTAGGTGTATGTAACGGTTGCCAAATGTTATCAACGTTAAAAGATTTGATCCCTGGTACTGAACATTGGCCGCGCTTTGTAACTAATAAATCAGAGCGTTTTGAAGCACGCTTTAGTTTAGTAGAAATACAAGAGAATCCGTCTGTGTTCTTTAATGGAATGGCTGGTTCGCGTATGCCTATAGCGGTTTCTCATGGTGAAGGCCATGCTGAGTTTGCAAACGATGCAGCCACTAAAGCGGCGCTTAATAGCGGCACTGTAGCGGTTAAGTTTGTAGATAACTACGGTAACCCTACAACGCAGTACCCAGCTAACCCTAATGGTTCTCCAGAAGGTATTACAGGTATTACGTCAATAGATGGTCGTGCCACTGTAATGATGCCGCATCCAGAACGCGTATTCAGAAGCGTTGCCAACTCTTGGCATCCTGATGAGTGGATCGAGGATAGCCCGTGGATGCGTATGTTCCGTAACGCACGTAAAAACGTAGGTTAATTATATTTACGTTTATACAAGTTAGATTCATAATCTTACTGTAAAATTAAAAAGGCTGCATTGTGCAGCCTTTTTTGATTATACCAATCTGCTTATATATGGGGTCTATTTAACGTTAAGAAAATTACGCTAGAACTAGGCAAAAGTTTTTGTATCTAGTTGTTCTAAATAAAAAACTTTTAACGACGTTATAGTGCAATTTAATTCGTTAAATTGATCAAAGATTTATGCAGGTTGGTATTAGTATAGCTAAAAGCACAAAGCATTTAAGGATAGTATGTTTAAGCGAATTGGTTTAATTGTTGGAGCTGTATTACTAAGTACCTTGCTGCTTGGTTATGTATTTCGTTTACCTTTATTACAGTGGGTTATAGCACCTGAGCTCGAAAAAGCGGGTGTAACATTAAACTGCCTTGATTTTTCAATCACGTCTAGCTTAAATATTCATGCTGATAGAGTGTGTTTAAATTATCAAAATCAACAATTACAACTTACTGGTATTACTGCAAATACAAAGCGTGTAGATATTGAAAATGCAGTGCTAACAGTTAATCCACTCCCTGAAAGTGATAATGCTAATCAGCTTGCTAAAAATCTCGATTTGGCACTTCCCTTAAATCGCCCATTAATCAATATTAAACAGCTTGTAGTAAAAAGTGATGAGCTCAATAAGCCACTTAAAATAAGCATATCAGAACCCGAACTAAATAAATTTAATGTCTCAGGTGATATAAACGCGAGTGCAATTTTGACTGCTAATAAAGTAAGTGGTCAGTTTGAAATTAATGACACTTTTTTAAAGCACGTTATAAACACTAAAAATACATTAATAGCAGATTTTAACTTTAATACTCAGCAAGCATTTAGCTTTGATGGTATAGAACTTGAGTTAAATGGCGATATTAGATCCCAGTTTGCTCACACGTATGAGCAGTGCAAAGTTAACGTATTAACCACTGGTAAATTGGCGACGCGTTTTAATTTAAATAGCCAAGCGTTAATATTTAATACCGATTTGCTTAATAACAAAATTAATTTAACACCAAGCTGTGCTGAGTTAATTCCACCAAGTGAATATGCAGGCTTTATTAGCAAACAAGTGCCTTTAAATTGGCAACTAAAACTCCCTCAATCAATTAGCTTAGAGGCTAGTGAGTTGAGTGTACCTGTAATTAATTTGGTAAGCGTGGGCGATAAGCAATTTGATATTTTAATAACAGATACAACACTAAATATTAAATCTCCATTAGAAGACTTACAGACAACTTTATCAGCTCAAATAAATACACCTGATATAAATAATATTAACGTTAATGCTCAGATATCTAGCGCTGCAATTAAAGGCGATTACGCCGTTATGCTTGAAGGCTTGCCTGAGTTTGCACCTGCAACAGCGAATGGGCTTAGCCTTAGTGGTCACTTTAATATAAGTGAGTTTATAGACTCAAAACCAATTGGGCTTATAAATGCTAAATTAACGCTTAATAGTGTAGATGCGTTTGATATAAGAGCAGTGCAATACCAAGGTGATTTAACAGCAAAAATGGATAAACAGTTAAACGCAGAAGTAGCGTTAACTCAGCAATTAAAAAGCGCAGAATATAAAGAATTTAAAGTCACAGATATAAGTAACACATTAACAGCAAATGCTAATTTAGGCGTAGGTGAGTTATTTGCGGATCTAACAGCAAAAACGAATATAAAGGCTGTTAATAGCCCCGACATAAAACTTAATAATATAAAAATAGAGTCTACGGGCTTGCAAAGCCGTGCACTAAAAGCCACGCATCACGCATTTATAAACGATGTTGAGTTAGTTATAAATCATCATGTGTCGTCGCAAGCTCATCCGTTTGAAGTGGTTATTCCTGAACAAAGTACTCTGCCGTTAAATGCATTTATTAGGCAATTTGAGCCACTTGCACAGCTAACTAAGGGCGAATTTAATGGCTATATTAGTGGCGATATAAACTTACAAGGTGCATCGTTCAATATGGGGATTAGTCATGTAAGTGCACTGTATAACGATTACCTTGCGAGTGATTTAAGCAGTACATTTAGCGGGGAATATAATTCAGGTAAGCTTAATGTAAAACCAACTACCTTTAACTTAAATGAGTTTAGGGCGGGTGCCGTAGTTAAAGTGATTGAAGGTCAATGGCAAGTGAGTAGTAATACCGCGCTTATAAATGATGTAAGAGGAAGTGTGTTTGGTGGCGAGTTTTCGTTAGATCGCTACACAGTAGGGAAGCCAAACCAAGTTGCTAATGTTAAGTTTGAAAACATTGATGCAAGTAAACTTGTTACACTCGACGATAAGTCGGGCATTGTATTAACGGGACGCTTGGCGGGGTCTTTACCGGTTCACTTTGATAGTGGAAAAATTGAAATAATTGACGGTAGCTTATTTAGCCAAGGAACAGGTAATTTAAAAATTACCAATAATGCCGCTTTTGATTCAGTAATGCAGCAACAGCAAGAGTTACAACCTGTGTTAGGGCTATTAACTAATTTAGATATTCAAAAACTTAATAGCAGTGTGGCACTAAAAAATGATGGTTGGTTAAAACTAGGGGTTAATTTGCAAGGCTATAATAAAGCAGAGCAGCAGCAGGTTAACTTTAATTATAACCACGAAGAAAACGTATTTACACTTTTGCGTGCACTGCGTTTAAGTGACGAAATCACACAAAAAGTTGAGCAACAATACTCACAAAAAGGAAACTAATAATGAGACAGTCGTTATTGATAAAAGTATTGCTCGCGCTGAGTGCTATTAGTGCATTAAGTGCCTGCACGCATCGTGTTGAGGTGTCTGCTAAAGAGCCCATTACTATTAATTTAAATGTGAAGGTCGATCACGAAATTCGCGTAAAAGTAGATAAAGAACTCGACAATTTATTTAGTGACGACAGTGAGTTATTTTAAGGAGCTAGAACATGAATACGAAGAAAAAATTAAACATTATTACGTTAGTTAGTGCAGTATGTATGTCGTTCTCTGCGTGGGCTATTAGCCTTGATGACGCTAAAAACCAAGGTCTAGTAGGTGAAGATAGCTCTGGTTATTTAGGGCTTGTTGTACAAAACGCAGAAGCAAAAGCCGTTGTTGATGATATAAATGCAAAGCGTAAAGCGCAGTACTTAAAGTTGGCTAAAAAGAATAACTTGTCACTTTCACAAGTAGAAGCGCTTGCTGCCGCTAAAACAATTGAAAAAACCCAAAGTGGTCATTACGTTGAAGTAAATGGTAACTGGGTTAAAAAATAAGCGTTTGTTATTGTCTTGTTTTGCACAAACCAAAATAAAACCGAGCATTTAAGCGCTCGGTTTTTTACAGCCTTCAAGTAACTGCTGCCAAAAATCAATCCCCTTACGCCTTGCTAAATTTATATTATGCTCAGGAATAGATTCAGGCTCGTTATAACTATCAAGTGCTTCGCTCATACTTGCTTCGCGGATTAAGTGCAATGTAGGAAAGGGCGCTCTATTTGTGTAGTTTGCGGCATCGGTTTCATCACTGTCAGCAAATACGTAGTCAGGATGAAAATTAGCGATTTGATACTTACCTTCAAAGCCTTGCGCGACTAAAAGTGCATTAGCTAAATCGACCAAGTCTAAAAAGTCTTCAAAGTCACTAAAGCCGTTGTCAAACATGATAAGGGTTGTTTCGCGCTCTGGTTCACGGTCAAGCTCAACACATTGCTCAAGCATATCCATTACAGCATCATCCATACTTGCTGCTGGACTTACTATGTAATGAATACAGTTGTTTTCTACTTCTTTTCGAGCAAACGGGCAAAAGTTATATTTAACAATAACAGATGATACCCATTCGCGGGTTTGGCTTATAGCTATGTTGGTCACGGTTTTGGCTCTAAATATTGATTAATAATGGTAAGTGTTTTTTGTATAGCACCTTGGTTTTTAGTTACGCATTGCGCAGCTTTAATACCTAAGGTTTGGCACGCTTTTGTGTTTTGGCTAAACGTTATAAGCTGCTTTGCGAGTTCGTCGTTACTATCAACCACTACAGCACCTTTGAGCTTTGTTAGCTCGGGATAAACATGGTCAAAATTGTATGTGTGTGGACCTGTTATTACACCTACCGAAAACGCTGCTGATTCCAGTGGGTTATGCCCACCTCTGCGAATTAAGCTGCCACCAATAAAGCTCACATTTGCAGCGCCATATAAACACTGTAATTCACCAAGCGTATCAGCAAGAAGTACTTGCTCATTATTATAGTTATTTTGGCTACGACGGCTAAAGCTAAGTGGGCTTTGCGTTAAAAGCTCTGCCACTTTGTCAAATTGCTCTGGATGGCGCGGGGCAATTATAAGTAATGCGTTCGGTTGTTTTTTTAGTAACTCTTGATGGGCTGAAAGTACCAGCTCATGCTCAACAGGATGTGTTGAGCCTGCCACCCACACAAAGCGTTCATTACTACTATAAAGCTGTTTAAGGTTGAGTACTTTAGCTAGTTGCTCTTCACTTGGTGTTATATCAAATTTTATTGAGCCTGTTACATGGCTTTTTGAAGCTTCAAGACCAAGTTTAATAAAGCGTTTAGCATCTGTTTTATTGTGACTCGCAAGTACCGTAATTGAGCGCATAATAATATGCGTTAATTTAGCGACCTTTTGATAGCCCTGCTGCGACTTTTCAGAGAGTCTTGCATTGATGACAAGTACTGGTATGTTTTTTTTGTGGCTTATCGCCATTAAATTAGGCCATAGCTCGGTTTCTAAGATACATAATGCTTGTGGCTTTATACGCTTTAAAAATCGAGCCGTCGCAAACGGAAAATCGATTGGTAAATAGCTACACGCTACAGTATTTTTAAACTGGCTAAGTATTTGCTCTCTGCCTGTTGGAGTATTACAGGTTATAAGTATATTTAAGTTTGGATGCGCTTTTTGCAAAGCTTTAATAAGTGGCGTTGCGGCAAGTACCTCACCAACAGAAGCACAATGAAAAACTAAAGGTTTAGTTTTAACCGTAAATAAAGACTTACTGACAAACCCAAAGCGCTCTTTAAAGTGTGCACGATAGCCTTGGTTTTTTTTACCTCGTAAAATATAGAGATAAAATACAATCAGTGGACTAATAATAATTAATGCAAATGAGTAAAAAATGCGTGCCATACTGATCTTTCTTAAAGGGAGGTGGCGTTAGTTTACCGTGAAATAGCCGTTTTCTAAACATACTCGTAATAAAATATGGTCTGGGTTCAGTTATAACCCGATAAAATACACACAATTAAATAAAATTATGGAATAATGAATTTAATTTTTCCTGCCATTTCAGTTCCAAGAGGAATTTTTTCATGTCAATTATCGATTCAGTGGCAACTAGCTACGTTGAAACATTAAACCGTCATCAGGCATTATTTGAAACGATGGAGGCTTATCATCAAGAATCTATGCAACTGTTAGAAGCATGCCACAGTGCATTACAAGCTGGTGGCAAGATTGTTTGGTTTGGTAATGGTGGTAGTGCAGCAGATGCACAGCATTTAGCAGCAGAATTTGTAGTGCGTTACAAATTAGAGCGTGGTCCGCTTGCCTCAATGGCATTGACCACCGACACTTCTATTTTAACAGCACACAGCAACGATTATCACTTTGATACGGTGTTTGAGCGCCAAGTTCAAGCGTTATGTAAGCCAGAAGATTTAGTTATTGGTTTAACCACATCAGGTACTAGTAATAATATTAATTTAGCATTAGAAGCTGCAAATAAACTAGGCGCTTTTACTGTGGCATTAACTGGGCGTGATGGCGGTAAAGTAAAAGATATTGCTAAGTTACCTATTATTATAAAAAATGACGAAACAGCACGTATCCAAGAAGCTCACATGTTTATAGGTCACTGGTTATGTGAAGCCATGGATATGGTTGTTGCGGAGCAGCAGTAATGGATTTATCGTTATTAAAAAACTTATCAGCGGCACGAATATTAGTTGTTGGCGACGTAATGCTAGACCGTTATTGGTATGGTGATACAGGTCGAATTTCGCCTGAAGCGCCAGTACCTGTTGTTAAAGTAAGTAAATTTGAAGACAAAGCGGGCGGCGCAGCTAACGTTGCAAAAAATATAGCGCGGTTAGATGCAAAAGTTGGCTTACTGGGCTTAATTGGTGAAGACGAAAGCGGGCAGATTTTAGAGACTATTCTAAAAGGTGAAAAAATAAGTTCACAATTAGTCAGTGTATGTGATTTACCGACTATTTCAAAAATGCGTGTTATTAGCCGCCACCAACAACTGGTTCGCCTTGATTTAGAGGAAACATTTACCGAGCAACATAGCCAACTTTTATTAAACCGCTTAGAGTTGGTACTTGATGAATACGATTTTATTGTGTTCTCTGATTACAGCAAAGGATCTTTAAGCTTAATTAAAGAGATGGTAAGCCTTGCTAAGGGCGCCGGAAAAACGGTTTTAATCGACCCTAAATCGCCAGATTTACATTTATATGAAGGTGCTGATTACATTACGCCTAATTTACATGAGTTTAAGTTAGCGGGTGGTCAAACCGATTCAGAAGAAGCTTTAGCAGCAAGTGCGCGTGATTTAATTAGCAAAAATGGCATTAAAGCCATGTTGCTTACGCGTTCTGAGCAAGGTATGTCGCTTATTAGTGCAGATGAAAAGTTTGATTTTGCAGCACAAGAGCTTGAAGTAAGCGATGTGACTGGGGCCGGTGATACGGTTATAGCTACATTAGCCGTTATGCTTGGTGCGGGCATGGAACCTAAAGATGCAGTCGAAATTGCTAATTTAGCCGCAGGTATAGCGGTTAGTAAATTTGGTGCAGCGACTGTCTCGCCAGAAGAGTTAAGTCGTAAGCTTGGTCAGTATTTACATGCTACTGGTGAGCATTACCAAACACCATTTGATGATGTACTTCAGCATATTGAATTTGCAAAACAAAACGGCGAAAAAATTGTATTTACTAATGGCTGCTTTGATATTTTACATGCTGGGCATGTGCGTTATTTAGCACAAGCTAAAGCACGAGGCGATAGACTCGTTGTTGGATTAAATAACGATGAATCTATTACGCGTTTAAAAGGGGCCGATCGTCCTATTAACCCACTAGATGAGCGTGCAATGGTACTTAGCGCACTTTCATCAGTTGATTGGGTTATTCCGTTTGGCAGTTTAGATGAAAACGATACTCCCGCTAAATTAATTGAGCAAATAAGCCCTGATATTTTAGTTAAGGGTGGCGACTACACCGTAGAGCAAATAGCGGGTGCTGAGCATGTACTTCGCCATGGCGGAAAAGTTGAAGTGCTTGAATTTTTAGATGGGTGCTCAACATCAAAAGTAATTAGTAAAATTAAACAGTAATACCAATTTTATTAAAAACATGAGCATTCTAGCGTATTAAATAACTCACTAACTACGTTAAAAATTATTTATATAGAACAACTATGTATCATAATTTTAGCCTTGTTATTGAGCTATTTTCTTATCGCTATAATAGAACAATAATTTAATGCAATTGGTATAATTACTGATTTAAGTTTGCTTAAAAAATACAAAAAAGGGATGAAAACAGTGTTTTCATCCCTTTTTATTTTTAATAAAGTAACTTACTAAAAATTTAATTCGTACTTGGCAAATGCTGATGTATCGTTTTCAGCACCGTCATTGTTAGATGCAAAAGCACCTAAAGTGACGCGGCCGCCCATAGAAAGCATTCTGTAACGCATTTCTAGCTGCTTAGAGTCAAACCCTATTTTAGTAATGGTGTTACCTAAGTCAGGATTATTTGGGTAACTATCTCGGTTATCGCTATTGTAATCAACACTGCGCAATTTTACCTGCCAATCGTCTCCATTAGATAACTGACCTAATAGGGTTAAAACAACTGACTGTGCATCGTTATCATAAGTAGAGCCAATAGTGCGACCGTGGTAACGGTAACCCGATTTATAGGTACTGTGTTCGTAATAGCAGTTTTCAGAAATTGAGTCAGCTTGACATGAAACACCTGTATCTATGTACTCTACATTTATTAATAAGTTTTGATCATATACATGTTGTGTTGTCTGTACACCAAATAAGTAGGCTCTATCAGCAGGTTTAAATTGCGAACTGGCATCTTCTCCAATCGTACTGGCATATACAGCATAAGGTTGGTTGAAAAGTGTATCTGACCAGCGAATATCTATGCCAGCTAATTGATTACCTATTTTTGATTCTAATTGGCTATCACAACTAACATTGCCATCAATACAAGTAGTTTGCCCTGTGATTACATCAATAAAGTCACCAGCAGATCCTGGTTGTCCGTCACCTGCCCATTGTGCAGACCAACTAAGCGCAACTTCTAACTGCTGAATAGGGCGAAAATTAACACGAGTACTCCACAGTAAAGCATCAGGTATAACACGCGTAGACTCAAGTTTAGCCATTTGTGCAGTAAAGCTCCATTGACCAATCCAGCTCAACCATGGTGTCTCAAAAGCAGTACTTTTTTCTCTGGTAACACTTAGTGCAGGTAAAGGTTTCGCATTACCTGACATAATTAAGCTGTTATCAACACCAGGTCCCCAAAATTGTTCAACAGCACCGGCTCTAAAAATCCAGTTACCTAAACGGTAAGCTAAGTAACTATTATCAAGTGAGGTATCGTTACAATCGGTTAAAGCTTGCTCGTTGGTAACTATATCGTCAGTCGTTTTTCCATCAACTAAACATTTTTTACCGTCTTTTCTATAATTTACAGCTACTTTAGCTGCAAAGTTATCGCCTAAATAAGCGTAAGCTGCAGAAAGCTCTGTTTCTTGAGTATTTGTTGCACCAAAGCTTGTTGCTATGATTGGATCTGTGGCTGCAAAAGCTGATAATTGAAGACTATGTGAGCTATTATTTTCTGATTTATATCGATGTTTAACGCGAAGTAAAGCATCTTGTAAGCTTGGAGATAATTGCTCCAGCGGCATACTTTCCACATCGCTTATAAAACTTTTCCACATAAGCGGATAGGTAGTTACAGGAGCTAAAATAACACCGGCATCAGCTAATTGTTGAATATCAGCTCTTAGACCATAATCATCGGGTTTTACCCATGGCTCAGCATTAACTGATGCGCTCATAGCGCAAAAAAGAGTAGAAAGTAGAAAAATTCTGTTTCGCAAAGTTCAGATCCTTGTGATTAAGATTGCGGCTAAGTTTATCAATCTAAGTCTGCTATTGCAGTAAATAATCAAATATATAGAGTTAATTTAATATATTAAAATGTAACCTGTCTATCGTAATAAGTATCTGATTGATATACTGGAGCTCAAATAGGACATTGAGAATGCAATGAGCAACAAACGACTTTTATTTATTCCAGTATCATCACCAGAAGGCATTGGTGAATATATGCGCTCGTTGTTGTTGGCTCAAAGTTTAAAGGCAGAACTTGCAGATTCTCTCGATATTCACTTTATATTAAATAAGCATACAAGCTACGCAAAAGATTGTCCTTTTGAAGCCACACTACTCGAACACTCAGCGACTAAAGAGCTTGATTTTGTTTGCGACTTTATAGAGCAATTTAAACCTGATGTCGTTGTTTTTGATTGTGCAGGACGTGCAGGGCATATGAAGGCGGCTAAAAAGGTAGGCGCTAAAGTTATATTCATTTCTCAGCATGCAAAAAAACGTGCTAAAGGCTTAAAACTTAACAGAATTAATTTAATTGATACACATTGGGTTGTACAGCCTGATTATTGTATTGAGCCACTTACATGGGCTGAAAGTACGAAGTTAGACATGTTTCCCTTGGCACATCCTCGAAATGTAGGTCCTTTTGTTACATTTGCCTCTTGCGCGCAAAAACGTGATGTTTTAAATCGCTATAACTTAGTATCGGAAGGCTATTTTATTGTAAATGCTGGCTCAGGCGGACATGTATTAAATAACCTTAATTGCGCTGATGTTTACTTTAAAGCCGCGCTTAAAATTACTAAGCACACTGGTTTAAAAGCAGTTGTTGTGTTTGGTCCCAATTATAAGAAAGCCATTCCTGAAAGTGATGAGGTTACTTGTTTAGCAAGTCTGCAAAGTACTGATTTTTTGGCATTAATGAGCCAAGCTAAAATCGCATTACTTAGCGGTGGAGATACTTTACTGCAAGCAATTGCAGTTCAAACCCCCGTTGTGGCATGTGCTATCTCAAAAGATCAAAATACACGTTTGGATCATTGTGTTAATGCAGGTGTTGTCATAAAAGCAAATCTTGATATTGATGAAATCACTACGAAAATAGCTCAGGTTATTAGCGAGCCTTTCTATAATGAATTCGTTGCTAAATATAACCAACTTGATAATACACATAGCTTCGATGTGATCACTAATGGCATAAAAAATATGCTTATAGGGGATCGCTAATGAATATAGTGATTGTAATTGATTCCTTAGTGGGTGGTGGTGCTGAAAAAGTAATGCTTACCCTTGCTGAGGAAATGGCCAAGTTACAGCACAGAATCACTATTTTGTCTCTTGCTAACTCTATTGAATATAATATCCCTGAAGTACTTAACGTGGAGAGTTTATTCGCACATAGGGCATCAAAAGTAGATCGATTTTGGCAGCGTAAAAATAGCATTTTAACACTACAAACTTGGTTTGAAAAAAAACAAAGCGAGCTGGGCAATATTGATTTAGTGCTTTCTAATCTTGATAAAAGTAATAACTTGCTCGCGCGTAGTAATATCAAAAATGTTCATTTTGTTATTCACAACTCAGTTAATGCAGAACTTGCACGTCAAAAAAAGTTAGGTCCATTTTCATACTTATATCTTAAAAAAAGTAAGCAAAATTTAAATGGTAAATCACTTATTTGCGTATCAAAGGGTGTTGAAAAAGAAATAATACAAGGGGATTTAATTAACCCAAGTGCAATTGCGACTATTTACAACCCGTTCGATTTTGAAAAAATAAGACAGCAAGCAAATGAGCAAAATAACAATATCCCAAATGAGCCCTACTTAATTCATGTAGGAAGACTCGCCAAACAAAAACGCCACGATATATTATTTGCAGCATTTGCAAAGCTTGATAAAAAATACAAGTTAGTACTTTTATGTAATAAACCGGCTAAAGCGCTAAAGCTTGCACAGGAATACGGCATAGAAAAACAGTTAGTAGTGCCAGGATTTCAACAAAACCCGTACAACTGGATTAAGCATGCCAAAGCTTTAGTGTTGAGTTCTGATTTTGAAGGACTTCCAACGGTATTAATTGAGGCTTTAGCGGTGGGTACTCCGGTAGTTAGTACTAATTGTACATTTGGACCAAGCGAGATATTAACAGGCGAGCTAAGTAAATATTTAGTACCTGCTGGACAAAGTGAGGCATTAGCCAATGCCGTTAAGCAGGTGCTAGCAGATAAGCCAAATGTAGAAAACGCAGATATTCTAAAACAAGTACAAGCAGAGCAGGTTGCTCTGCAGTATTTAGCATTGGCTAACTAAGTTAACTTATATTAGGTTAACTTATATTAGCGAGTGCTTTGAGGTAGTTGCTATGCAGAGTTTGCCAGTTACTCGCGTGCCAATTAAATGACTCGTTTCGACCTTGTTCTTTTAAAAATGAGCGCTCAAGTCGTTCCATATTACTTTGTTGCCACTGCACATTAGGCATTTTTATTTCACCTCTATCAAAGTCGATAATATACACATCACCAGTAGCATCAAACAAAATGTTATTAATGTTTAAATCGGCGTGATACACACCTTTTGAATGAAATAGCGCGATTGTTCTAGCTATGCCCTCTAACTCATCTTCAGTCAATGAGCGTTCAATTAATATGTCGAGTACACTTTTAGCGCCTTTAACAGCCTCGGTAATAATATCACCGCGGTAAATTAATCCGCTGCGGGTTACTTTAGCTGCAATAGGGGTTGGTACGTTTAAACCAAGCTCTATAAGTTTACTCATTAAGCTAAACTCTTTATACACACGGGTTTGTTCAAGCCCTGGGTATAAATATTGATCGCTTAGCAATTTAACTACTAAGCCACCGCGCCAATAATGCCTAAGTACGGCTGTTAATTCGTCTTGCTTAAAAAACCACGCAGTTGCTCGGCCCTTTTTAGCGCCCACAATTTTATTTTGTTGTTGCCAATAATTTGCATCAAACCAATCGAGGGTAATTTGGCTCGTGTATTTAGGGTGGCTTAATACAGTGTGATTGCCTTGCACGTGTTGTTTAAACATAGCTCTGCGTAATTGCTAAATAATGTGCCTATATTAGCGCGTTTTAAAGCTGAGGATAAGTGCTTGCAATAGCGTGATTATAATTTAAGATCGGCTTTTGTATTTAATACCTAAGGGAATGTGTGACTCAAGCTCCTAACTATTCATCTATTTGTTTATTAAGACTCTCAGCCATTGGTGACGTATGTCATGGTGTGAGTGCTGTACAAGCCATTCAAAAAGCACACCCAAATGCAAAAATCACCTGGGTTATTGGTAAAATAGAAGCGATGTTACTTGCCGACTTACCGGGTGTTGAGCTGGTGGTATTTGATAAAAAACAAGGTAAAGCAGCACTTAAAAGCTTAAAGCAACGCTTTAAAGGCCAACAGTTTGATGTACTACTTAACATGCAAGTTGCATTAAGGGCTGGGTTTGTAGCGCGTTGTATTCCTGCAAAAGTAAAAATAGGGTTTGATTGGGCGCGTTCAAAAGAATTGCACAGCTTGTTTATTAATAAACGAATAGCCCCAGAAGCTCAGGCGCATGTGCTTGAAGGCTTTAAAGGTTTTGCAAAAGCGGTTGGTGTAGCTGATTATAAACCGAGTTGGGACATGCCATATACAGAGCAAGACCAAGCGGTTGCAGATGAGTTACTAACATCAGAATACCTAACTAATAAACTATTTGTAATATCGCCAGCAGCTAGTAAAGCGCAGCGTAATTGGCTCGCTGAACGTTATGCCACATTGGCTGATTATGCAAGCGAGCAAGGCTTTAAGGTGGTATTGACGGGTGGCCCAACAGAGCTTGAAATTAACCTAGCAAATAGCATTATTGAGCATAGCAACACGCCTATTTTAAATTTAGTAGGTAAAACAAAACTCAAAGAGTTGTTGTGCGTGTTAAAGCGTGGCAGCTTAGTGCTTGCGCCCGATACGGGTCCTGCGCATATGGCGGTGACAGTTGGTACGCCCGTTATAGGTTTGTATGCACATTCAAATCCAGCACGCACAGGTCCTTACTTATATCAAGACTACGTGGTAGAGGTTTATCATCAAAATTTGCTTAAGCAAACTGGTAAAACGGCAAAACAAGTCTCGTGGGGGACGCGCGTTAAAGGCGATGATTTAATGAGCCAAATTACAGTTGATGATGTAAAAGCGA
Source organism: Pseudoalteromonas sp. S3431 (assembly GCF_000690035.1). Taxonomy (NCBI): domain Bacteria; kingdom Pseudomonadati; phylum Pseudomonadota; class Gammaproteobacteria; order Alteromonadales; family Pseudoalteromonadaceae; genus Pseudoalteromonas; species Pseudoalteromonas sp. S3431. Next base: position 3,166 of record NZ_JJNY01000103.1, on the reverse strand, counting down.
TGTTTGATCATGTTGTACAAAAAGAGTCTTTGTAATGTATACACAACAAAAAAATAAAGCGCTTTTTTTAGACCGAGATGGCGTGGTAAATGTTGATCATGGTTATGTGTATCAAAGCGATAAATTTGAATTTATTGACGGTGTTTTTAGCTCTTGTAAAACATTTTACGATGCAGGCTATAAAATCATAATCGTCACTAATCAATCTGGAATTGGTCGAGGTTATTACAGCGAAGCTGATTTTTTAGCACTGACCGAGTGGATGAAAGACCAATTTAGTGCCCACAGCATTGAAGTTACCGATGTGTATTTTTGCCCGCATCACCCTAAAAAAGCGCGCCCTGAATATTTGAAAGAGTGCAGTTGCAGAAAGCCTGCGCCAGGTATGTTATTACAAGGCATACAAGAGCATAACATCGACCCTGCTTGCAGTATTATGGTGGGCGATAAACTCAGTGATATGCAGGCTGCGAAAAAAGCGGGCATCACTACACGCGTTTTAGTGCGTTCAGGGCAAAGCTTTGACGAAAGCGCTAAGCAAGAAGCTGATTTAATTATCGATTCTATAAGCAGTTTACCTGCACTTTTAAACACATAAATAAACTAAACAGATTAGCCTGTAAACTGGCAGGAATTCCTTCCAGTTTAGGGCGTTTGCGACGAACTGCAAACCGTGCATTTTACCCATTAAACTTTTACAATACCCCGCATAATAAACAGCCGCGAAAGTGCGGTTGTTTACCCGTTCAAATAGATGGAGAACCTAGATGAGAGCATCTGCTTTTTTTAGCCAGTTACAACAGCAAATTGAAGACGTAAAAACCGAAGGTTTGTATAAAAACGAACGTATTATTAAGTCCCAGCAGCAAGCTCAAATTGAAGTTGCATCAGGTAAAGTAATCAACTTTTGTGCTAATAACTACTTAGGTTTAGCTAATAGCCCAGAGTTAATTGAAGCGGCGCAAAATGGTTTAAATAATCATGGTTTTGGTGTGGCTTCAGTACGTTTTATTTGTGGCACTCAAGATATTCATAAAACACTAGAGCAAAAAATCAGTGCGTTTTTAGAAACAGAGGATACTATTTTATATTCTTCATGTTTTGACGCAAATACAGGTTTGTTTGAAACTATTTTAGGCGCAGAAGACGCTATTATTTCTGATTCATTAAATCATGCATCAATTATCGACGGTGTACGTTTATGTAAAGCTAAGCGTTTTCGTTATGCAAATAACGACATGGCTGATCTTGAGAAGCAACTTATTGCAGCAGATGAAGCCGGCGTTAAAACTAAACTAATTGCTACCGATGGCGTGTTTTCTATGGACGGCGTTATTTGTAATTTAGAAGCTGTGTGCGACTTAGCTGATAAATATGATGCGCTTGTGATGGTTGATGACTCTCACGCAGTTGGCTTTGTTGGCGAAAACGGTAAGGGTACACCTGAGTACTGTAATGTATTAGACCGTGTAGATATTATCACCGGTACATTAGGTAAAGCGCTGGGCGGTGCTTCAGGTGGTTATACATCAGGTAAAAAAGAAATTGTTGAATGGTTACGTCAGCGCTCACGACCTTATTTGTTCTCAAACTCATTAGCGCCTTCAATTGTTACTGCATCAATTAAAGTACTTGAAATGCTTGAAAATGGCGGCGAGCTGCGCGCTAAACTTTGGTCAAATGCTAAATATTTCCGTGAGCAAATGGAAGCTGCTGGTTTTACGTGTGCAGGTAAAGATCATGCAATTATCCCTGTAATGCTAGGAGATGCCAAAGTAGCCTCGTTAATGGCTGATAAGCTACTTGCTGAGGGCATTTACGTAACCGGTTTTTCATTCCCTGTAGTACCAAAAGGGCAAGCCCGCATTCGTACACAAATTTCAGCGGCGCATAGCATTGAACAACTCGATACAGCTATCGATGCATTTACCCGTATTGGTAAAGAAATGGGCGTTATTTAATTTTATTTTAAACCGAAGCCTCGCTTCGGTTTTTTAGTTGAGTGTGGATTATGAAAGCATTATCTAAATTAAAAGCAGAACCGGGCATTTGGATGACAGATGCACCAAAGCCAGAAGTGGGTCATAACGACTTACTGATTAAAATTCGCAAAACAGCTATTTGTGGTACCGACGTACATATTTACAAGTGGGACGAATGGGCAAGTAAAACCATTCCAACGCCTATGGTTGTTGGTCATGAATATGTTGGTGAAGTCGTTGATATGGGCCAGGAAGTTCGTGGCTTTAAAGTAGGTGACCGCGTATCGGGTGAAGGTCATATTACGTGTGGGCATTGTCGTAACTGTCGTGCAGGGCGTGTACATTTATGCCGTAATACAACGGGTGTAGGTGTAAACCGTGAAGGTGCGTTTGCCGAATATTTAGTTATTCCTGCATTTAACGCATTTAAAATTCCAGATAATATTTCTGACGAACTCGCTTCTATTTTCGACCCATTTGGTAACGCAGTTCATACCGCACTATCGTTTGACTTAGTTGGCGAAGATGTACTTATTACTGGTGCAGGCCCAATTGGTATTATGGCAGCAGCCGTTGCAAAACATGTTGGTGCTCGCCACGTTGTAATTACCGACGTAAACGAATACCGCCTAGATTTAGCACGTAAAATGGGGGCTTCACGCGCTGTAAACGTTGCCAATGAAAAGCTTGAAGATGTAATGAAAGAGCTAGGTATGACAGAGGGTTTTGATATTGGCCTTGAAATGTCAGGTGTGCCAAGCGCGTTTAATTCAATGCTTAATAATATGAACCACGGCGGTAAAATTGCCATGCTAGGTATTCCACCATCTGATATGGCAGTTGACTGGAACCAAGTTATTTTTAAAGGTTTAGTGATTAAAGGTATTTACGGTCGCGAAATGTTCGAAACGTGGTACAAAATGGCAAGTTTGATTCAATCTGGCCTAGATTTAAACCCAATCATTACACATCAATATTCTGTGGATGACTTCCAAGCTGGCTTTGATATGATGATTTCAGGTCAGTCAGGTAAAGTAATTTTAAACTGGGATTAGTTCCTAACTAAATTACAAGAAGGGCGGCTCTAGGGCCTGTTGACCTTTCAGGATTAAAATTTGTTCAATTTAGGGGCTATTTAATCGCGGCGCGAGGTTTGTGACCTAGTGGGCTAAGTAAAAACCGAG
>NZ_JJNY01000102.1:0-18668 GCF_000690035.1 Pseudoalteromonas sp. S3431 | reverse complement strand
TAGGTTACAAACCTCGCTCCGTGATTAAATCCTCCCTAGATTGAACAAATTTAATCCTAAAAGGTCAACAGACCCTGCTAAGACTTTATGCTTGCTGAATTTCACGTTTATCAAGCATACCGCTGTAGCGTGTAACACCGAGTGCTAAAACAGAGATAACAGCGCCTATCCATGCTGTGTCTTGCAGGGTCATGCTCTCTACTACGCTACCACCAATAATTGAGCCAAGTGCAATACCAATATTAAATGCGGCTATGTTTAAACCTGATGCAACATCTACCGCATTTGGCGTGTGCTTTTGTGCTTGCTTTACTACATAAAGTTGCAAGCCTGGCACATTACCAAAAGCAAATGCGCCCCAGACTAAAATAGTAAGTACAGCAGCAATTTTTGATTCCATCGTAAAAGTAAATATCAGTAAAATAATACTCAAAGCGCTGAATATAATGCTCAGTGCGCTAATTGGGCCGCGTTTGTCGGCCATCTTTCCACCCCAAATATTACCTACCGCTACCGATACGCCGTAAACAAGCATTATTAAGGCAATAGCCGAAGGCGCAAAGCCTGTTTGTTGCTCTAAAATAGGTGCTAAATAAGTAAACGCTGTAAACGTGCCGCCGTAGCCCAATATCGTCATTAAATACACGAGTAATAAACGCGGTTTTACGATTACTTGTAGTTGCTCTTTAAACGTGGCTGGTATTGATTGTTTTAAGTTTTTTGGCACTAAAATAGAGCTGCCGATTAATGCAATTAAACCTAATACCGACACAACTAAAAACGTTGCACGCCAACCAAAGTGTTGTCCAATCCATGTACCCAGTGGCACACCAGTTACGAGTGCTACAGTAAGCCCGGTAAACATAATGGCAATTGCACTGGCTTCTTTGTCTTTGCTTACTAGACTTGTGGCAATCATCGATCCGATTGAAAAAAACACACCATGGGCAAGCCCCGTTAAAATGCGCGCAAGTATTAATGTTTCGTAACTTGGCGCTTGCCAAGCAAGTAAGTTACCCAATACAAACAAGCCCATTAAGCTTATTAAGACCACTTTACGATTCCAACGACCCGTTAAAGCTGTTAGCACCGGTGCACCAATAGCAACGCCAACCGCATATAAACTTACAAGCAAACCCGCTGAAGGTAGGCTTACGCCTAAGTCGTTTGCAATGGTGGGTACTAACCCCACTATTACAAACTCAGTTGTTCCTATTGCAAATGCGCTTAAGGTAAGCGCCCACAAAGCCAATGGCATAGTTATATCCTCATTAATATTTGAAGAATGTAGTTTGGCTAAAATATCATTTGCAAAAAATAGCATTAGTGACAAAATACTTTTGTTAATAATGCAAAGATGGTGTTGGTATATTTATGGCTGTTCATTCAAAAACTGAAGATTTAGAAACGTTTATAACGGTAGTCGATTGCGGAAGCTTTTCGGGGGCGGCTAATTTGCTCAATCAACAGGTGGCTAAAGTGTCGCGAGCTGTATCACGCCTTGAAAATACACTGCAATGCACTTTGCTAAACAGAACAACACGCCGATTAGAACTTACCGAAGAAGGCCATACTTTTATAAAATATGCGCGCGAAGGATTAAATACGCTTTATACCGGTGAAGAAGCCATAAAGCTTTTAAAACAAGCGCCAAGTGGCAAGCTGCGAATAGATGCGGCAAGCCCTTTTGTATTGCACCAACTTACGCCTTTAATTGGCGAATTTGCTAAGCAATACCCGCACATAACGCTTGATATAACCTCGCACGATAGCATTATTGATTTACTTGAACATAAAACCGACCTAGCCATACGCATTGGTGATTTAAAGGACTCAAACCTACATGCTCGTAAGTTAGGCCATAGTAAACTGCGTATAGTCGCAAGCCCTGAGTATTTAAAAAGTAACCCTAAAATTAATGCTATAAATGATTTAACCAGCCATAAATTAATTGGTTTTACCGACTCACCTAAACTTAATAGCTGGCCGTTAATTCAACCTTTAAAACTAAGCTATTCGCTGAGCGCGAGTAGCGGAGAGACAGTACGACAATTATGTTTAGTAGGGCAAGGCATTGCTTTACTTTCGGATTTTATGATTGGAAATGACATAAATGAAAAGCGACTTATTGAATTACTACCCAATGCGGTTATGAGGCCAAATAATCGTGAAATTATACAAGCGGTTTATTATAAAAACAGCGCAGTTTCGTCTCGTATTGTCGCTTTTTTAGATTTTATAAAACCAAAACTAACTTTGTGATCTTTTAAAATAGAAATAATAAAGGTAATAAATTAATCATCGAGTGTTATTTGATAACCAACATAAATAACCATGGCTCTCATCCTCATCTCTCTCCATGATATAAACTGCGTTTGCCTAGTTATTTACGCTTCCCAATCGTTACTAGGAAATAAATTAAATTGTTTTTCATCCGTTATTTCAAAACCGCCTCCGGCCAATAAACTATCAAAATCATTATACTTTGTATGTGAGCTAATAAAGTCAGGTGTCATTAGTTTATTAAGCGGTATTTGATTATCTTTCACTATTGTTTTTATATTATTTACTAACTTATTAATGTCTGCCACTGTTGACTCCTGTTAACTGACTAATTTTAACAAACATTTCTTAAAAACTTGAAATTATTAAACTAATTTAGCTCGGTATAACCAAACTTTAATCAGAGAGTAAATTTATATTAGTCTAATAACGCTTTAATCATAAAGTTAAATTATTCGTATTTAGAGTAAAACTAAGCATCTAAAACAATATTAGTTTTGATGCTCATATTGACCTCGATAAATTTCAAAAACTTTTAATACCGTATGCTGTTCTTTAGATAAATTATCAAACCAATCGTCAAACAATTCATCATTGTCTTGCTCACTGAGTGCCATATATTGTGCCAATAACTCAACAATGTCGTTGTGGTTACAACTTAAAGGATTAAGTTGATGTGCTAAGGCACTATGGTCACGCTCTCTTAGGGTATCCATCACCCCTTGATCTATTTTTTCTTGTTGTTGTACTGCGTCGCTCATACATTACCTCTGTGATCAACTGTAAATGCGGTTTTAACGTTTTTATTAGCTTAAATATAGTTATAACAGCCTAAACGCTAATAGCCAGCATTTTTAATCTAAGTGCTTATTTTTTGATTTATTTGCACAAATAGCCATCAAACTGGTGCTTTTCACTGCTTTTAAAACTATTTGCAAAGCACAAAAAAATGCGTTAAATTAAATGATATATTATCACATATCATTTACTGAGGCGCATTATGAAACCAAATATTCACCCTGACTACCAAGTAGTTGCTTTTCACGACACCGCTGCCGACTCTTATTTTATTATCGGTTCAACAATTAAAACCAACCGCACTGTTGAGGTAGACGGTAAAACTTATCCGTATGTGCCTATTGATGTGTCGAGTGATTCACACCCTTTCTATACAGGTAAGCAAAAAACCGTAACCACAGATGGTCGTGTTGCACAGTTTAATCGTCGATTTAAAGGTGTTTCAACGAGTAAAAAAGAGGAAAAATAATGAAGGTACTTAGCTCACTCAAAAGTGTAAAACAGCGCGCTGGTTGTCAGATAGTTAAACGCAAAGGCCGTGTATTTGTTATCTGTAAAAGCAACCCTCGCTTTAAAGCCGTTCAAGGGATGAAAAAGAAGTAATCTCAGCGGGGTATTAATACATAATTAGGTAGCTTATTTAAGCTACCTAATTTTAGGACGTTACTATTTTACAATGACTGAAAATTCAGGCATGGCCTGAATTACTTTTTTAACAGTACACGTATTAACAGCAGCTATAAGGGCTTTTTTATATTTTTCAGGAAAACCCTCTGGCAGGTTAATTTCAATAGCAAATAACTTTTTACCATTGTCATCAACGTTTTCATTGTTTTGCGTTAGCGTCATTCCTTGTGTAGAAATATCACGTTGTTCACAAAATTTTCGTGCGTAAAACCCTGCGCATAGCACCATACTCACTAAAAAATAGTCAAAAGGTTCAGGGTGTTCGGCACTCCCACCCGCAGCAATACTTTGATCGCTTATCACTTCTAAATCGCCAAATTTTGCACTTTGCTTTTGGCCTTCTAACATTGAAACTGAAATTTCCATTGTTATTCCTTATATAACCTAAATGTTGGTTAAAATATTTACTAATACATAATTTTTTAGTTTAAGCCTAGATTACGAACCAAACAATAATTCAAAAAAGCCTGGTGGCTCATGTAGTTTGTGATATTTTTTACGTAAATCATCTATATTTTTTAATGATGCTTTCGCCTCTGCGAGCCCTTGTTCATTAGCCGCATTTTTAGCAAGCTCAGCCTGAGCAATTACTTTATCAAGGCCTTGTAATGACTGTTCGGGCTCTTTATAAAATTTGGCTGTTCTACTTACTTTTACCAGCTTAATAAACTTATCGATTGCGATATTAAATTCTGCTAGATCAGTTGCTTGTACTGTTTGTTTATAAGCAAGGCCTGTGTTTTTCATGTTTATTTCGAGATCAACAGGCTGATCAGCTAATGCTAATGAGCTAAATAACAATGTGAAAAATATATAAAAAGACTTCATGAACAACCTTACTAAGTTAAAAACATACAGATTGTATCAAGGATAGAAAAGAAAGTAACTCGGGTAGTGAAATGGCTTAAAACTAACTGTAAAGCCCCTTTACAGTTAGTTTTATATTTAAATCGTTAAAAATATTTACTGCAGGTTGCTCAACCACACGCTTTGATATGGCTCGAGTTCAATATTTAGCTGCCCTTCTTCTATTGTGTTTACTGCGACTAAATCGAACCATTGCTGCGTATTAATTAGGTTTAAATCGGCTAGTATTAAGGTTTGTGCTTTATCGCTTATATTATAAACACAAAATATACTTTGCTTTCTATCGATGCTTTGTCGCCAAAAACCAAATAATCCCCCCGCTAAATGCAGCGTAAACTGCGTGGCATTAGGATGAAACGCACTTTGCTTTTTACGTACACCCAATAACGCTTTAATACCGATAAATACTTTATGATGATGGCTGTATTTTTCACCAATCGCTGCTAACAATTTTGACTCTTGCCAACGATGACGGTTAATGGCTCTGTTGTGTTGAGAGTTTTCAAAACGCTCGTAATCGTTTGTTGTGCCAAGTAAACTATGGATATAAAGCCCTGGTATTCCCTCAAGTGCAAACATAATTGCGTGTGCACACATAAACCGTTCAAGGCCAAATTTGTCTGGGCCGTTATGTGTTCCTTGTAGCGCATCGAATAATGCAATGTTTAGCTCATACGGGGTATGTGTGCCGTCATTACTGGTACGCATTGAAACACGCCCACCAAATTGCATCGTTGTGCTTACGAGTGAAGCCACTTCGCTAGGTTCTAATAAACCCTCAATTGGCCTAAGCCCAATTCCGTCATGCGATGCTATAAAGTTAAAGTAGGCTGTGCCGTTTTGCGCCGGAGGCATACTCATCATCCAGTGTTTAAGTGCTGTGCTATCACCACTTAACAAAGTGTGTAGCAATAATGGTGGCAGTGCAAAGTTGTAAATCGCATGCGCTTCATTGGCGTTACCAAAATACGATAGGTTTTCTTGATTTGGGATATTGGTTTCGGTAATTATGACCACACTTGGCTCTACATGCTCAATAAGCGTGCGCATTAGCCTTACGGCTTCATGTGTTTGTGGTAAGTTAATACAATTTGTATTTAGTTGCTTCCATAAAAAAGCAACTGCATCGAGTCTAAATAAGCGCACACCGTTGTCTAAATAATGCCGAATTATGCCCACAAATTCTTTAAGTACATCGGGATTGCCAAAATCAAAATCAACCTGATCGTGACTAAACGTGCACCATACGTGTTTTTCGCCGCTTGGCGTTGTTACGGTATTCAATAACGATGAGGTACGCGGGCGTACAACTTGGCTTAAATCATCAGTTAAGCTTGCCGTTTTAAAGTAATCTTTACCTGGGTGTAAATCGTTTAAAAAATTCTCAAACCATACGCTTCTGCTTGAGCAATGGTTAATTACTAAATCAGCCATTAGCTTTACATCTTTGGCTATGTTTTGAATATCACCCCAATCCCCTAGCGATTCGTTAACTTGCACGTAGTTCATTACTGCAAAGCCTTCGTCTGAGCTGTACGGGTAAAATGGTAATATATGCAGCGCATTAAGTTGCATATCGCATTGATCTTTTATAAATCGGTGTAGTGTTTTGAGCGGAGCTTCCATTGGGCTCGATACCGCAAAATCACTATTATCATGCTTAATAATTGAATCGCCATAAGCTATCAATACTATATCTTGTTCATCCCACCTATTTGTATGCGGTGTCGGGTCGCGCAGTGGACTGCTGCCTAAAATAATCTTAATCAATTGCTGAGCAAGCTCAGCAATTGATAAGGGCAGTTCAACATCCTCATAAATTATTCGAAGATGTTGCTCTACCCGCTGTAAAAATAGTTCGTTAACTGTGCTCACATGCGCCCCTTTTATTTTTTAGTTACTTAACCTGAACATTTATTTTTTAGGTTGGCTATATTCTTTGTTATCTAACTCCACTGCTTCTTTTAAGCGCTCAAATACATCTGGCATTGCTGACACAACACGGTTCCAACTTGGTACAAATGGCGCTTCCATTGGGTTATCTAAAAATTGTTGCCCTGCATTCATAATATTTTGTGCAAACATTTCTACTGCTTTTTCTTCTTGATGCACATCAAGCGTTAAGCCATTCATTATTGCATCATTATGGTAGGTTTCTATAAAATCTAAACCAATACGGTAATACGTTGCTTTGAGTGAGCGAATAGTTTCACTGGTAAAAGTAACGCCTTGTGTTGCTAGCTTTCTAAATAAAGCTTTGGTTATATCAATCGACATCTTAGATAACCCAGCACTTTGATCATCAAGTGATAGTGCTTGGTGTTTGTGATCGTAGTTATCGGCTATATCTACTTGGCACAAACGATTATGTGAATAATTACGATACATTTCACTTAGTACACCAATTTCTAATCCCCAATCACTTGGGATGCGAATGTCGTTTAATACATCACGTCTGAACGAAAACTCACCTGCTAATGGGTATCTAAATGAGTCCATGTATTCCAAATAGTCGCGGTTACCTAATATAGTTTTGAATGAACGCAGTAGTGGCGTTACTAATAAGCGTGATACACGGCCGTTAATTTTTCCGTTTGCTGTACGCGGGTAAAAGCCTTTACAAAATTCATAGTTAAAACGCGGATGCGCAACGGGGTAAATTAAGCGAGCAAGTAGGCTTCTGTCGTAGGTTAAAATATCGCAATCATGCAGCGCGATAGATTCTACTTCTGCTGTTGCTAGCTTATAACCCATGCAGTACCAAACATTTCGGCCTTTTCCAAGCTCTCTTGGCGCTACGCCTAGCTCTTGTAATTCTTTATCAAGAGCTTGTAAGCGCGGGCCGTCGTTCCAAAGTACTTTGTGGTTTTGATTTAACTCTTTAAAAAAACCAAGTGCGTGGCGATACTGTGCTTCGTCAGCTCTATCTAGGCCAATAGTAATTTGCGATAAATACGGTACTTCACGCAACTCGCTAACTATATTTTGCAGCGCAGGGCCTTCTAACTCGCTAAATAACGATGGTAATATAAGCCCCATTGGACGCTGCTTACTAAACCCGATTAATTCTTTTTCTAGCTCTTCAATTGGTCGGTCAGCTATATTGTGTAATGTAGTAATTACGCCATTTTGGTAAAAATCAGCCATGAGATGTTTGCTCCTCAGTAATACTTAAAATACTGTTAATACAAGGTAGTGATGTTATTTCTTCAATCCAACCTAATGGTGCTGGCGATTGTGAATAGCGTGCCTTGTTATGTGACAATTTAACCGGTTTTTTGCTCGCCGGATTTGCAATAATAATGGCAATATTGGCTTGCTCTAACATTTGCTTATCGTTATCACTATCGCCCAATGCTATGACTGTGAGAGGCTTTCTAAAGTGATGGGTAAACTGCTTAACTAACCACTGCTGTGCAGCGCTTTTGTCTGTATTTTTGGCAATATGAATAAAGCGCCCTCCTACTTTTATGTCGTAACCAAGCGCTTTAACATCTTCGACAAAGGTATTTAGTAAGTCATCATTGCCATACCAATAAAGTGGATCTGAGTAGTCTCGCGTTTGCGCACGCCTTGCTTGTTCGTCACTCAACCCTGTTAACTCAGAGATTTGTTCACCGGTTAAGTTACTAAATAATTTATAATGCGCTTTGTATTTAGAATCGAGCGACTCTAAATCACTTAATAAACGCGACAAAGGCTTAGCTAATACAAAACACCAATAAGCGCCAACTTTTTTACAACCAATCGGTTTAAGTTCAAAGTAGTGATCGGGTATATAAACTGCAGCGCCATTTTCAACAATAAAAGGCTGTTGGATGCTTAACTCGTTTTTAATTTCAACCACTTCGCAAAATGTTTTACTGGTATTAAACACCACCGGGATATGTGCGTTTTGTAACTGTTGCAATAACACACTCACATTACTGGTGTTGTAATCGCTATGATCGAGTAAAGTGCCATCTAAATCGGTAAAAATAATTGGCTGAAGGGTGTCATCGCTAATTAAATGCATCCCACTTATATCGCGATTAGCATCAAGCTCAATCAGTGCGTTTGCTTTACTGCTCAAAGTATTTAAATTTTCGCGTGTAATACGCTCAAAATGAGAAATAAACCACACTAACTGCGCATTAGTCATCGTGCCTGATCCTGCACCTTCTTTAGCAATTAGTTTTTGCTCTTGCTCTTGTCTCCATGTAAATACATCACTAAAGCTTGGCGCTTTAAGCATTACGGTGTAATCAATTTTATTAAAGATTGCTTTATACTCATTGGCTAAACAACTGTTTATACAACGACGCCACACGCCCTCCTTATCATGAAGCTGCTCCAACTCATTAAGCGGTTCACTCAATGAAAATAATGGCTGCGGCTCACTGCCTACACACCATCCTTCTAAAATAACAATATCGACAGGCGTTGAATTAGCTAACCATTCATTTTGAGAAACGCAATCATCAATATGTTTATTAAAGCGTGGTAATGGCACATTTATATCACCTGCTAATAGCTGCGAAATAGTGCTATTCATCAACTCCGTGTCATGAGTACCTGGTACACCACGAGTTGCAAATAGTGGATGAACATCCTCAGCAAGTTGTTTACGCGCTTGCTTAGCTAAATAAAAATCGTCAATAGATAATGCGACACTGTTAAGGGATGTGTTTTTAGAAAACCACGTAACTAAAAAATCAGCGAGTGTTGTTTTCCCTGATCCTTGGCATCCATTTATGGCAACAAAAATAGGAGTATTTGTTTTTTTAGATTCGAGGATGTCATGCGCGAGTGGAACAAAGTATTGCTCACTCAAATATTGATACTTTAAAGGCAGTTGGTGCTTTGCTAAAAACGGGGTTATATCCACAATATTGGCCTCTGACATAGTAACTCCTTGCATACAATACGTTCTGAAGGAGTAAATGCAGATACTAGACCAATATTTTTTTTGTATATTTTTTAATAGGTTAAAAAAATAGCGCATTTAAAATGCGCTATTATGGTGCAAACTAATTAGTTAATGTTCAAAATTAAGCCTCTACAGGCTCTGCTTTAGGTAATATTAAGTTAAGTACGATACCTAAGATGGCGCATAAACTTACGCCCTCCAAACTAAATTGGCTACCACCAACATGCATTCCTCCAATACCGCACACTAAAATAAGGGCAACAATGCTTAAGTTGCGCGGCGCAGTTAAATCATCTCCCGACTTAACCAGTGTATTTAGGCCAACAACGGCAATAGAACCAAAAAGTAGAATCATAATACCGCCCATTACAGGTACTGGTATTGTTTGCAGCCCAGCCCCCATTTTAGCGATAAACGCTAAAGCAATAGCAATAATGGCCGTCCACATCATTACTTTTGGATTAAAGTTTTTGGTAAGCATTACTGCCCCCGTTACTTCTGAGTAAGTAGTGTTAGGCGGGCCACCAAATAATGACGCGGCTGATGTAGCTAAGCCGTCACCAAACAAAGTACGGTGAAGCCCAGGCTTTTTCAAAAAGTCTTTGTTGGTTACTTGGCTAATCGCCATCATATCGCCAATGTGTTCAATGGCTGGCGCAATAGCCACAGGCACCATAAACAAAATAGCTTGCCATTTAAATTCTGGCCATGTGAAGTTAGGCACAGCGAACCATTGTGCATTACTTACTGCGTCAAATTGCACAACACCTAAAATAAGCGATAAGCCATAACCCGCTACAACCCCTGCCAGAATAGGAATAAGTTTAAATACCCCCCTTCCCCATACTGCAAAAACAAGCGTTACTAATAACGAAAACATCGAAATAAAAATAGCGTTATTGTAATCAATAATTTGAAGACTGCCGTCGCCACTTTTACCCATCGCCATATTTACAGCAACAGGTGCAAGGGCTAAACCAATAACCATAATTACGGGGCCTACAACCACAGGTGGTAAAATTTTATGAAGCGTTGCTACGCCTTTAAATTTTACTAATAAGCTCAACAGCATATATGCAAAACCTGCCGCCATTAAGCCCCCCATTGTCGCGGGCACACCCCACATTTGCACGGCAGCAATAATAGGTGCAATAAAAGCAAATGAAGAGGCTAAAAATATAGGCACTTGACCTTTAGTCACTATCTGAAACAGCAAAGTACCAAACCCTGCTGTAAACAATGCCACACTCGGATCGAGCCCTGTTAATAGCGGCACAAGCACCAATGCACCAAATGCTACAAACAGCATTTGTGCACCCGTTAAAATGGTTTTTATAGAAAATGTGGCGTTATTTTGCACTGAACACTCCTAAACTGTACCGAATATTTTGTCGCCCGCATCACCTAAACCAGGCACTATGTACCCTTTTTCGTTCAGGTGGCTGTCTACTGATGCAGTAAATATTTCTACGTCTGGGTGAGCCTCAAGTGTTTTTGCAACGCCCTCCGGTGCTGCTACAAGTATAATAACTTTAATTTCTTTACAGCCTGCTTTTTTAAGCATGTCGATAGTTGCAATCATTGAGCCACCGGTTGCAAGCATTGGGTCAATAACTAGGCTCAAACGCTCGTCAATATTACCTACTAACTTTTCAAAATAAGGGATTGGCTCTAGCGTTTCTTCGTTACGTTGAAGACCTACAACACTAACCTTAGCGGCTGGTAGTAATTGCATTACACCGTCCATCATACCAAGGCCTGCACGTAAAATAGGCACTACTGTAATTTTTTTACCTTTAATGTGCTGCACATTTAATTTATTGCCGTCCCAACTGGTAATTTCATTATCTTCAAGTGGAAGGTTTTTAGTAGCTTCGTAGGTTAATAATGTGCCTACTTCAGAGCACAGTTCACGAAAGCTTTTAGTGCTAATGCCATATGCGCGCATTAAACCAAGTTTATGTTGAACAAGAGGATGAGTAATAACGTGAATAGCCATGATAAAAACCTACAGAGACAATAATTAGCGGTATTTTATATTAAAAAAGGTCATTTGACCTGTAATTTTAAAGGGATTTTCATTTGCTGTGCAAAAATCTATTGCTTTGCTTGATATTTATGCAAGTGGCTAACACAGTCTGTTTATTAAATATTAGCTGCTAACCAGTTATTTACTTGCTTAAGCATATAGCTATTTATTTTTTGATGTTCAGGACTCCAGCCAACTAAAAACCGATAAAAGTCAGCCCATGCCGCAGGCCATAAAACGAGCCAATCGTCAGCTATTTTACCTGCTGGTGCTGTAGGGTGATAAATATTAATAGCAGCCTTTAAATTATCAAAATAGTACACAAGGTAATCCTCAGCCCATTCGTGTAATTGTGCATCACTTAAGCAACTGGTCATAAAATACATTACATCAATTATCCCACTACCTGCACCTATATACTGAAAATCATAACCGAGTATTTTATCGCGCTCATTTGCTGCAAAGTTAGCAAGTTTTGCATCGCCATGAATCAGCGTTTTATACGCACAACTTTGTAGTTCCTCATCTATTTTATGTGCAAAATTTTTAATATCGGACTTTTCATTCGCGCTTGTTTTTAATTTATTAAACTCATCTGGCCGCGTACTTAAATGCCAATAATTGCCTTGCCGCCACAAGCCGTCAACAGGTTTGTTTAGGTTAAATGCATGAAAGTGCACAAGCCACTTTAATATAGCTTTTATATGTTCGCTTTTCGCTTGAGTAAACCCATGCTTGGTAAAGTCTTTAAACACCAGCGCGTATTCATCATCTTTATTAATTGCGCTTATACATTCAATACTTTGCGCATGTACTGGTAAATGCTGGCTATAAAGCTTATAAAAAGTGTATTCAACGCTATAGGAATGCTGCTTTCTTTTAAGTGCAAATTCGCTTTGTTTAATTTTTGGATGGTTTATATAGCTAGGTATTTTAATCGCTTTAATAACACATGCCTCATCATCAAGCTGGCACTGCACAATACTGCCACAGCCACTCCAAAGGGATGTTAACGTATCGCCAATTTCAATGTGCTTAAAATGAGGTTGTAATAAAGGAATGTAAAATGCCATGGTAATATTAAATAATTAAATTTTTTATAGTTTAACATTAGTGGGCGTTTTTAATAAAACTACTTAATAAAAACCGAACGGTTTAACAAAAATATACATTTCTTTTTGACTGACACCCATCTTAATTTATCTATACAACTTGTTTCTAAAAATGCAAAATTTAGGATGGGCGTCTGGCTTATTTATCTTTGTTTTTTAGCAAGCTTGTGACGCATCATTACTGGGAAATGGGATACATGATAATTAACAAAAGCAAAAACTTAGATGTTTATACATCGGCTCGTCTTGACTTCAAGGGAGCGTCCATATGTGTCATGTTAATTTGCTTTATTAATATTTAGTCAAAGTTAGACACAGCCAAAGTATAACTTGTATAAAGCAATACAGCGTCTGCTCGGATAACGTGTTCTAGTAACGCCTATGCTCCTAATTATACTGATGGGCATTGACATAAACTATAAGCCTGACTTAATATCAATTGGCTAAAAATCAAGCAGGAAAAAAGTAAGTTTATTCTACAGGATGCTTACCTCTTTTTTCTAAAGAAACATAAAGCAAAGGAATCGCAAATGAAAGCCGATGGACATATAAAGATATCTGTAGAAGCAATTACTCAAATGCAAAAAAACTGTCAAGTGGAAAGGAAACTCTGTAGCCTTCCAATATTCGTAAATGGGACTTATCAGTGGAGCAACCCCCGAAGTTTCAAATCGAGCTGATTTTATCTCTGCATTTATTGCCTACATGGTCAATCCTAGAAAAAATCTTGCAAGACGAATCGCAGCGGTTGATTTTGATGAAAGTTGGACACATGAAGCTCCAACTGGCCAGCGTTATCACTTCATGAAATCTTCTAATGAAACCGAATATGACTCATATATTAATGGCTGTGTGTTCATTAAGGAGAAGATGGATCGATGGGTGATTGAGTGTAAGCAAAAAGTTAATATTTTAAAACAGCTTCAAAATGATAATGAAAATGTAACTTTTCAAACTAGGAGGTACGGGGTAAAACATTTAGCTTTGGCTTTACACGCATTACAAGATTCATTTTCTCCAGCCCATACAGTAAGAAGTGAAAAAGCTATATATCAAATCAAATGCAGAAAAGAAGCTATGATCAGTGGTGTTGATGCTGCAGAAGCTAACCACCCCCATCCAATCATTAAAATATTTGATTATGATAAGCAGAAACATGGTTCACCAATAGACACAATTACTCCACACTCCAAAGGTGATATACACTCAGGGTCTTTGAATACTAATTCAGGTAAACTAGCTGTAAAAGCAACACAAGAGTTGATTATTTTGGGGTTACAATCGGTTTCTCAAAATAAAGATTCACTAGCTGGTTGGGGAGCATATAAAGCAAAGTGGTTAGCACAAAAAAACCTACCTAATACGGAAAATTATAAATGTTCATAAGTAAAAGTAAATTAAAACGGATATTGTTTAATAAGATTTCTGGATCTATCTATTGGTTACTCGTATGGCCTTATATTAGTATGATTTTTCAATCCAATTCGCATTATCCTGCCTACCTTAAACCTATAGGTGTGTTTTTTGTTTCTTCAGATTCATCAGCGCCTGAAGGATACTATACAAGTATGTCCTATTTTATCAGTGACATTTTTCCTGCTATATTTTTCTGGGGGATATGGGCGGGAATAGTTATTATATTACCAGCAGCTAAATTTAAAAAAGATTAAAATTATCGCCATTTTAAACTACAGCTAAACTATGAAGCTACTTTAATCAGTTAAACTAGACAGCCACTATAATTAAACAAACAAAACGTTGCCATTAAATTTAATTTGTTGGTTAAGAATTTATCTTTTACTACTCGGTTACTTACATTTCATCCATAAAAAAATTAGCACGCTTAAACCTAAATTCGGCCCATGAAAATAACTGCATGGTGCAGTTGTGATTTATTACTGAATAGTTTTACTGAGTAGTTTAAGTTTTATGCCAATAGCTTTTCGCAGTTACTGATATTCGCTCGCCGCTTTCGCTTTAAGTTTTCACAATAACTTTTTTGTGAGGCTGGCCTGCCAACTGCGCCATGAAATACGCGCGTAAATTGGGTTGTAAGCTTTAACCAGTTTTCGGGGGAAATATTAACTCTTTCGAGTAAGGGTAAGTGTGTACTTTTAATATAACCGCGTTTATCCTCTCGTATACAACGCCCTGTTAATTCAACAAGTTCAAGGTACGATTTAAGCTCAAACGGGAGTCCTTTTGGCATTATCTGACGTGGCATTCCTGCAAAGCGCAGTAGTTGTTTTGGTTGTTTGCCTTCTTTTGCGTATGTTAGTCGTTGTTTAACGCTGGTGTGGTCTGATTCCTCAGGCGTGTTAGCCATTTTAGCTCTAATTGGGTTTAAATCGACATACGCCATACAAGCGGCAAGTGCTGCTTCATCTAGTAATGCTTGTGATGTAAATCTGCCTTCCCAGAACCGTCCTGTGCAGTTATCTTCTTTATTTGCTCTGCGCGCAATGTTTTCATTTAACAACCGCATAAACCAGCTAATACTTGATAGGCGCTCGCGGTAGTCGTTTACTGTTTGATTGAAAAAGATAAGTTCGGCTTTACTTAGCTTTTCACCCTGTATGTATTTTTGCGTAAGTACAGTACCTTTACAGATCTTATGCCAGCGAATGATAATCGCTTTATCGTTTAATCGATTCGCTTTTTTATCATCAACATACAGTACTAAGTGGGTGTGATTACTCATAACAGCGTAAGCACATACATCAATACAAAATACCTTCGCTAATTCAAGCAGCTTATCTTTAACCCACCCTCGTCGATGCTCGTAAGATTGACCAGTAAAACGGTCTTCGCCACATAAAAATGCACGGCGCACGCAACGCGAAATACAGTGGTAGTATTTTGTATCAACCAAACTTACTTGTCGTTTTCTTGCAATTGCCATAAGACGCCCTGCTTGTTTTTTGTACTAATTAAAGGCTAGCCTTTAATTTTGAAAAGTGCAAAATTTAGGATGGGTGTCTAGTTTGTTTTCCCTCGTCGATGCTCGTAAGATTGACCAGTAAAACGGTCTTCGCCACATAAAAATGCACGGCGCACGCAACGCGAAATACAGTGGTAGTATTTTGTATCAACCAAACTTACTTGTCGTTTTCTTGCAATTGCCATAAGACACCCAGCTTGTTTTTTGTACTAATTAAAGGCTAGCCTTTAATTTTGAAAAGTGCAAAATTTAGGATGGGTGTCTAGTTTGTTGCCTGCACTTAGCTCAAACAAAAGGTCGTAGTTTAGGCTTACATATATAGTGTTTTTATTCCAAACTCTCTAATTAATTCTACATAGGTGTTGCCATCTAAAGGACTGAAACTTGCAAGATAATGAGCTAATTCACGCTGAAATCCAATAGTATTATCATTTGTAAAATCAGTATAGGCCGCCATGCCTTTTTCAAAATCAGACCTGAATTGCTCTTTTATTTCGTCAGGTACAGCTGCAGAAATTCCTCCGCGCTTTTCTAACTCATTAAACAGAGTATTTCCTAACGGAGGAGCATAAGGTTCAGTAGGCCCACTGCCATAACTTGCCCCAGCACCTAATAGGATTAACTTCACGATATCTCCTTGAAACTAACGAGCCTGTAGATTAACTCGTTTTTTTATTTATTTTTATTGATAAACAAACCATAGCTGAGTTCCTATTTTGGTTCAATCGATTACTGTATTTTATGCAGAATATAAAGTGGGAGTTTGGTGTTGTTTTAATTGGCGTTTTGGACGGGATTACGGGTACTTGAGTGGCTTTTATTTAGGGTAAAAGCGCTTACCCTTCTTAATGCATCGTGTTTTGCAGCTTTTCTATATTATGAACAAGGCAATACAGTTGCCATTGCGCATTCACTTTCGTTTGACCCCGTAAGGTCAATTTATTCATCCCTTTATTCACTGTAATGTTTCCGAACACTGGCTCAATACAGCCTAATCGCTTACTGTATTGTCGTCGCCCTATGGGGCTGTCTATTTTTACTTTCATCTTATCAACATAGCTCAGCTTTTTGTGCGATTCATTATTTATAAACTGTACTTGTCGCCCCGTTTTAATGGGTGGCTTTCGCATGCATTGCTGCTGTAGCGGGCACGTTTTACAGTCTTTTAAATAACCGCAGAATCGCGTGTATTGTTGGTTGTGGCTTTTTACATTGATACCACTTCGCCACATGGCATTGCCTGCGGGGCAGCGGCAAGTTTGGGTTGCTTCATTATAATGAAAATCATCTGAGGTAAATAATCGTGGCTTGCCTTTGCTGCGTTTTAGTCGGCGCTTTTCTTGCTCCGTTTCGTATGTTTCGCTGGCTTTAAACAGCGGATTTCGTTTTCTAAATTGGTTATCCGCAATATACGTATCGAACCCACTTTGCGCCATAAATTCAAGATTTACTTCGCTGTTAAACCCACTGTCTGCGGTGAATTTGATGGTATGCTCATCTGCCATTTTTTCTGTATTGAGTTTAGCGAGTTGCTGTTTTAATTGTGCAACGGCTGGCTGTAAAGTTTGTTGCTCGCCTACTGAGCCCCACGCTTGTGCTTGCAGGATAATTTGGTGTTTATCATCGTTTATCGCTATGCCGTTGTAACCTTGGATTGTGCCTTTTGAGGTCGTCATTTTTGCACTATCTGGATCAGTGATATTACTTTTAACAGGCTTGCCTTTACTGCCTGTTTTCTCTTCGTGAGTGGCTAAAAACTCGGTGATTTTATCTGCACTTTTATCTAGCTTTTCTTTTTGTTTTAAATCCTGAGTTATCAATTCTTCGCCCAGTCCATCTTGTGATTGGTGGCGTTCAATAATACGTTTGCTTGCGAGTTCTAGTTTTGCTTTTTTGCGGCTTAACTCATCGAATGTGCCGCTCCACTCTTTACTCGCATTGGACTTTAATTTACACCCATCAATGGCAAACATGTTGCGGCCTATCAAGTCTTCCTCATCACATATCATCAGCACTTGCGTGAAAAGTGGCTCAATCTGTTCATGCATTTTAGCCACAAAACCCGCTATAGATGTGTAATGTGGCTGGATATCACCCGACACACTCATAAATAAAATGTTCGTCTCACACGCTTTAGCAATTCGACGGCTACTGATAAAACCATGTGCATAGCCCAGTAAAATAATCTTTAGCATTACCGAAGGTGGATACGCCGCCGCGCCCGTTTTGTCATTGTTGTACCACGCATCAAATCCCGATAAATCGAGTTTATTTTCGACAATATAACAAAGGGCATACTCAAAAGTGCCAGGCAGAATTTGCTCAGCGAAATTGATAGGAATGAATTTATTTTGACAGGATAAGTCAGGCTTGTAGTTAGCCATAACAGTTTACCGTGGGTGAATAATATCTATTAGATCACAGCGAACAGATGGATTCAAGGTTAAAAAGCAACCAACCAAGAATAGTTGGATACGTTCCTAAAAAGAGTAATTCTACAGCCTCAACGCCCAAATAACAGGCTAAGTAATGGTTGGCTAAAATTGTGTAGCGAAGCGAAACGTAGCCAACTGTTACGTGTCCTAGTTTATTTGCTTGTTAGGGCTTAATGCTCGAATAGATTTTAAGAACTCTTTACTAAAGTCGAAGTTATCCCAAATTAACTGAGTACCACCACAATAACCCGTTATCCAATTAGAGTCGTCTGTAAAAGCAACATACTCTTTCCCCAATGAAAAAGACATTCCGTGGCATGCATTACCGTCCATTGTGGAATATATGACTTTTGTGTAATTACCCTTAAGCATACTTTTGTTGTCTAAAGTGATTTTTTGATAAGGTCTATTGTCTTTATCAAATAAAATTTCCAATTTCATAATACGCCCATTCAGCACATTACTAGCGTTACTGAAATGCACAGAAGGTGGTTGTTCTGCACAACTGCAAGCAAGGGTGTTAGCACTAAAAACTATTAAGGAAATAAAAAACGCTAAACGATACACCGAAACTCTCCTTGAGCCCTAGACATAATGACTCCCACAC
>NZ_JJNY01000101.1:0-1220 GCF_000690035.1 Pseudoalteromonas sp. S3431 | reverse complement strand
GGTGATATCAAGTGGTCAGTGCAACATGGTTTTTAATCATATCATTAGGAGTTAAATAGTTTAATATTCTTCTTGGTCGATTATTTAGTTTATTAGCGATTTTATCTAAATAACGTTGGTCAAAGCCATGTAGGCTTGTCTTTTTGGGGAAGTACTGCCTTAATAGGCGATTTGTATTTTCATTTGTTCCCCTTTGCCACGGACTACTCGGGTCACAAAAGTAAACATCTGTATTCGTATTTTTAGTAAATCTTTTATGGTCTGCTAATTCCATTCCCCGATCCCACGTTAGTGTGTTTTTAAGTGCCTTTGGTAAACCATTAAATTTCAGAATAAGTGCATTTACTACATTTTTAGTATCCTTACCATTAACTTGTACCAAAGCTGTATACCGTGTTTTTCGATCAACCAATGTTGCTATATGTGAGTTGCTACTTCCTGATATTAAATCGCCCTCCCAGTGACCTAGAGTTTCTCGTGTTTCAATTTCATGAGGCCTTTCATGAATTGTTTTAGCATCAATAATACCTTTATAAATTCCCTTATTTGTTGAGCGTTTACCATGCCTCAACTTACGTTTTGAGCGAAGATGGCTAAGGACTGCTTTTTCGAAAATATAGCGTGATGGGATAAATAACGTTTTATAAATAGTCTCATGTGAGATATGCATTTCAGATGATGCTGGGTGTTTTATTTTTAACCAGCCAGAAATTTGCTCTGGTGACCAGTCATCTAGTAGCTTAGATTCAACCAAATCGCTAAGTGGATTACCTTTTTGCAATTTACATTGCTTTGGCCTTAATGCTCGCTCTAGCGCATTTTTATCAGCCGTAACTGCACGGTATTTGGCAATACCACCATTGCGTTTGATTTCACGGCTTACTGTTGACGCTGCCTTTTCTACATTACGAGCTATTGCCCTGATAGATAAGCCTGAAGCTAAACCTCTTGATATATCTTCTCGCTCTTCTAAAGAAAGAAACGATAATCGACGTTTTCGTTGCACTGGCGATATTCCACCTTTTAATTTAAGTACACCGAATATAGAACCAGCATGCCTATCAAGCGTCAAGCCTATTTCGCTAAGCGTTTTACCTTCACGCCATAAGAACCATGCTTTCAGCTTTTCAATATCACTTAAACCACGTTTTGATAAGTCAGTCATAACAACCTAATTAATAATCAATTATAAGGTGTTGCATTGACCTATTGAATTCACC
>NZ_JJNY01000100.1:0-6710 GCF_000690035.1 Pseudoalteromonas sp. S3431 | reverse complement strand
TTCGTTAAATTGATCAAAGATTTAAACAGGTTGGTATTATACCAACCTGTTTAGATATGAGGTCTATTTAACTCTATGTAGATTGGTACTACTCTTTAATAAAGGCCTCACCTTCAACCATCCATTTAGCAGCAGGTTTACCTTTTAAGTAATGATCAAAATACTGCATCATACGCACTGAAAAATCGACCTGATTAGGAAACTTTTTCAAGTGATGCGGTTCACCTTCGTATTGTAAAAAGGTTGCATCTTTACCTGCACGACGAAGTGCTAAGTAGTACTGCACGCTTTCATGCCAAGGTACGGCATCATCTTTATCACCAGACATTATCAAAATAGGCGTATTCACTTTGTCTGCAAAAAATACAGGTGAATTTTCTATGTAAAGTTCAGGGGCTTCAAATAAGTTTTTACCTATACGGCTTTGCCCTGTTTCGTATTGGAATTGACGAGCAAGACCCGATTTTAATCGAATGCCGCTATAAGCACTGGTCATGTTTGATACTGGTGCACCTGATACAACCGCTTTGAACATATCTGTTTGGGTTATCATAAACGCACTTTGATAACCTGCCCATGAGTGCCCTTGTAAGCCAATTTTGTTTTTATCAACTATACCTAAATCTATTAATTTTTGGGTGGCGTTTATCATGGTTTGCATTGACGATTTACCCGGGTGACCTATTTCAAAACGAATATCAGGTAAAAATACCGCATAACCGTTTGAGGTAAACATAGGAAAATTAGGGCGATGGTTTAATTCCATTTTTGGAAAATCAAACATACGCTGGCTCATGTAACGGTAAAAATACACAACTACAGGTACTTTATCGCCTTTTTTATATCCCGCAGGTTTTATTAGTACGCCTTGTAAGTCTTCGCCATCAAAGCCTTTATAACTTATTAGTTCTGGCTTTTCGCCCCATGCAAAATTACTAATTTGTGGGTTTAGAGTGGTCACTTGTTTTGGTGCACTAAAGCTAAAGTCTGTTTGGTAGTAATCAGGAAATTGGCTATAAGTTTGCGAGGTAAATAAGTACTTGTCAGCCTTTTTGGCTTTTTTAACCATATCAAAGCGTTTATTACCGCTAAGCACGTTAGTTATTGTATTAGTGGTTAAGTCGAGTTTTGCAACTTCGCTTTGTTTAGTTTGTAAATTAATAGCAGAGACAAGTAATGTATCGTCTTTTTTAAAGCCCACTTGGGTTTTATCAAGCTTAATAACACGGTACTGCGTATTGCTTTGCTTACCATTAGTTAGGCGTTTAGCTTGCTGCGTTTTTACGTCAAACGCCCAAATATCGTATTTACTGTAAGCAAGTATTTGGCTGCTATCGGTCATCCAGCCAGCAAAACCATAACCAGGCTGAGTAGACGGGTAGTCGTGTTTATCATCAGCAAAGGTTGCCTGAATCGCTTTTGTAAGCGGCGTTACTTTATTATTTTTTAAATCTTTTAGCTGTATTTGGCTGTCGCTAAAATAAGCTGCAAACTCACCATTAGGAGCAAGGCTCGGTCTAAACGGGTAGTTGCTAATAATTGGAGTTTGTTTACCGGTATTTATATTTACTGCAAAGTAATCAGCAAAAAAACCGCCGTACATTATTTTTTCTAGGTAGGGAATATTTGACGAGCCAAGCAACGATGTAGCACGCTCTGTATTAAGTGAAAGCTCTGGCATATCAGTTGTACTGAGCTGTACCACTTTTTGCGAGTTAACGTGATACACGGCGCTGTAATGGCGATTTTTGTTAACTTTGTTCCATTGCTGTTCTTCACGCGGTTTTATTTGTGCATCGTTGTTGTGCCATACATCTAAACCTTTATGTTCACGTATGGTATCAAAGTCGTACAATGAGGCTTCGTCGGTATATTCTTTGGCTTTTACTTTAGCTGCTAATTTTGGATGGTTTTCAAAATATAAACGCTCGCCATTTTCTGACCATTTAAGTGAGGCCGTTTTTCCTAAAGCCCACACTTTGTCGGGTGAATCTATTGTTGAAAGTTGATCGTTTTTATATAGCTGTAAACTGTAGTTTCGACGGCGTGTGTCATCATTTACATAGTTACCCAATGTAAATGCTGCAATATTGTCAGTTGGGTGCCACGCTATTTTATTTGCGATTACGCCCGGTTCATCAATTAATGCACTGCTATTAAAGTCACTTAGCTCAATTAACGCTATTTGGTTGTTATTACCGTCGCTGTAACTTTGACTCACTAATAGCTGGCTGTTAGCTGAGTTAATAGCGTAGCTAAATACGTTTTCTATTGTATGGCTGCGTTTATCAGATAAATTTACGATAACAAGTGGATAGCTCTTATCTTTTTTATCGGGCGTGATAGCGTTGTCTTCTTCGTTTTTAGTGCTATCGGATTTATCTTCTACTTTTGCGTCATCGTCTTTTTTATTTAAACGATAAGCAAGCCACATACCATCATCAGATAACGTGTAATCTTTTATATCAGCAAAGCTTTGTTGGGCACCTGATTGTGTGTTTACGAGTACCAGATTGTTTTTAAGTGTGTCTTTTTTTTTGGTTGTTTCTTTTTCAAGTAAGGTAGGTACTTGTGTAAAAGCGACCCAGTTAGCGGCCTTATTAATATGAGGCTTTGTACCGCGTTCTACTTCTGCGATGAGTGCATTGCTTTGTAGTGAGTAAACTTGGCCAGTTGCATTTCCACGATACGGCGTTGCACTAAAAGTGAGTACTTGGCCATTGTCAGATAGTTGCGTGCTTTTAGCTGATTTAAAACTAAATACGTCTTTAAATTGTAGCGATTCTTTGGCGTGTATGCCGGTGCTAGTTAAGCTGGCAATGAGTGCCGTGCTTAATAAGGTGAGTTTTGTTTTCATTATTGATTCTCGTATTATGACATTGTTTCATTGTAACGAGTTTGGTTCATAATTCGAGCGGATCAGATAAATGGCAGCTATATACGATAAAACTACCCGTAGGTCGTTTTATCGTATTTAATTTATTAATTTAGCAAACATTACAGCCAAATTTTTTGTAGCTCAAGCCATTGTTTTTCAAATTGAGTACTTGGTTTAACTTTAAAGTCGCTACGTACAAACTGATTCATTTTTCCTTCAACGTAAGCAAGTAAAAAGTTTGCAAGCGTAAGCTCATCACTTTGAAAGTTTTTACCTTCACGAAGCTTTCTCTCACGAAGTACTTGTTTAAACTGAGTTTCTAGTTTTTCAAAAAAGCTTTGTACACGCTCACGTAATCGCTCTTGTTCACCTTGCAGAGCATCGCCAGTTAGAATACGTGTAATACCTGGGTTTTTTTCAGCAAATGTGAGTAGCAGCAATAAAATATTATATATACGTGCTTGGCTTTCTTTTTCGTTTTCTAAAATAAGGTTAATGCGCGATAAAAGAGTATCTTCAATAAACTCAATTAAGCCCTCAAACATACGTGCTTTACTAGGAAAGTGGCGATATAGCGCAGCTTCAGATACACCTACCTCAGCAGCTAGCTTAGCTGTAGTGATTCGTTGCCCTGGGCTGGTTTCTAGCATTTGTGCGAGTGCTTGCAGTATTTGCTCTTTGCGATTACTTCTTTTTGTCGCAGGCATGAACATTCCTTTTTATTAGTTATTCTTAGTGGCGCAGTTAAGAACCCTAGTCATTTTTTGTTCAAATGAATGGCGTATGTTAATGTTTTATTCAGTTTGTTTCCAGCCTTTTTATAGATGTTTGGCCAGCTGTTCGATCACCTTGCGAGCTATTTCTGTTTTACTTGTTGGTGGTAATTCTAGTTGTTCATTATGCCAGTACAGTGTTAAAGCATTATGATCGGAATTAAACCCTAAGCCACTTTTTGACACGTCATTAGCGCAAATCATATCTAGGTTTTTGTTTTTTAGTTTACCTTTAGCGTAGTTTTCTACGTTTTGTGTTTCAGCGGCAAACCCTACTGTATAAGGGCGGTTTTGCTTAAGATTAGCAACAGCAGCAATTACGTCAGGGTTTTTAGTTAAAGTCAGTGTGAGTTCGTCGCCTTGCTTTTTCATTTTTTGAGTCGCAATATTTGCAGCTCGGTAATCTGCAACAGCAGCACAGCCAATAAAAGCATCTGATTGTGGCGCGTAAGCAAGTGATTCAGTTAATAACTGCTCAGCGCTTTCTATATTAATAAGATTTGCGCCAGTAGGGGCTTTTATAGTTACAGGGCCTGAAATTAAGTTAACCTTTGCGCCAAGTAATAAAGCCGCTTCTGCAAGTGCGTAGCCCATCTTCCCTGAGCTGTGATTTGATATAAAACGCACCGGATCGAGTGGCTCTCGCGTTGGACCTGCTGTTATTGTAATTGTTTTGCCAACAAGCAGTTGTGGGTGCTCTTTTGTAATACATAGCTGGACAAGTTCATGTGGCTCTAGCATGCGTCCTGCGCCAACATCGCCACAAGCTTGCTCGCCTTTGCCTGGCCCCCAAATAAGTACGTTACGTGCCTTTAGCGTTGCCAAGTTAGCCTGTGTGGCTGCGTGGGCATACATTTGTTGATTCATTGCTGGCGCAACAGCTACTTTTGCAGGTGTCGCCAGTAGCAGCGTAGTTAGTAAATCATCAGCAATACCAGCGACCATTTTGGCGATAATATTACACGTTGCAGGAGCAACTAAAATTAGATCAGCCCATTTTGCAAATTCAATATGGCCCATTGCAGCTTCGGCTGAAGGGTCTAATAATGAATCTGAGACAATTTCGCCGCTTACAGCTTGCATAGTCAATGGTGTAATAAAGTGCTTAGCGGATTCAGTCATGACTACTTTTACTTCACAACCAGAATCTTTTAATCGCCTTACTAGCTCAGCGCATTTATAAGCCGCAATACCACCGCTAATGCCAAGTACAATTTTTTTGTTCGTTAAAGTGATCATGGTTGTTTATCAGTCTTATTTAATATTGTGTCTAAAATAACAAATCTTTGCTTATTGAGCTAAGTTTTAATACTAAAATAACGGGCAAAATTTGAATTTTGCATTACATTTATAGAACACTTTTGCTCCTCAAGGATGAATAATGCAACTCACTGCACTACCTAATTCGCTTCGCCCTCGTGAAAAGCTCATTGAAAAAGGGGCCAAAGCATTAAGTGATGCAGAGCTTCTAGCTATATTTTTACGTACTGGGTTACCGGGTATGAATGTTATTGAGCTGGCTCAACATTTATTGAATGAAAATAAAACACTGCATAATTTATTTAACGCCAGTATTGAAGAGTTTTGCTCTCAAAAGGGATTAGGAACTGCTAAGTATGTACAGCTACAAGCTGTACTTGAGTTAAGTCAACGTTACATGCAGGAACGTTGCCAACGAGATGCCGTATTTAATTCGCCAAATTCAGTCTACGATTACCTGACAATTCAAATGCGTGGTTTGCAGCAAGAAGTGTTTATGGTGTTATATCTCGATAGTCAAAATCGTTTAGTTAAAGACGAAATACTTTTTTATGGCACAATTAATTCTGCCAGTGTTTATCCGCGTGAAGTGGTAAAGGCTGCGCTAAAGAATAATGCGGCTGCTGTTATTTTTGCTCATAATCACCCAAGTGGCATTGCAGAGCCAAGCCAAGCAGATAAACTCATCACTAATAAATTACAACAAGCGCTGCAATTGGTCGACATAAGTGTGCTCGATCACATCATTGTTGGCGGTGAAACTTGTGTTTCGTTTGCTGAGCGAGGCCTAATTTAGCTCCTTAGATAGATAAATGTGCTAAAAATGAGCTGTTTAATACGTTTTGGCAAATTAGTTTAATTTAAATGCAGTTTTTACTTTCCCTAAGGGCATTCGATCTTTATAATTGGCCGCTATCAAATTTACATATGAGCTGGTTGGATAGATCAGTATTTGATCTTTGCCTGTAAAAGCTGTATAAAGAGCGCCCTTCGATTTATCTCTAGGGCAGAAATACACGGCCTTAGATTAAATTAAGCTCGAGCGAAGTTATTGGAGATATATAGACATGTCTAAAGTATGTCAAGTTACAGGTAAGCGTCCAGCGGTTGGTAATCACCGTTCACACGCGAGAAACGCGACTAGACGTCGTTTCCTACCTAACCTACAAACACACCGTTTTTGGGTTGAAAGTGAAAAACGTTTTGTAACATTACGCACTACTACTAAAGGTATGCGTATTATCGATAAAAAAGGCATCGACACGGTTCTTACAGAAATCCGTGCTCGCGGCGTTAAAGTTTAAGGATCTGAATCATGCGCGATAAAATCCGTTTAGTTTCAACTGCCGGTACTGGTTTTTTCTACACTACTGACAAAAACAAACGTAACATGCCTGAGAAGATGGAAATCAAAAAGTTTGATCCAAAGATTCGTAAACATGTTCTTTTTAAAGAAGCTAAAATTAAGTAATTTTAGTTCTTCTTTTAGAATGTAAAAACCCAGCCTAGGCTGGGTTTTTTGTTTTTGTGGTTAAGTAATTTAATATTAGTTTGAATAATTAACTAACCTGAACTCTGCTTGAGATAGATTTATTATCCAGAGTTCAGGTTAACTACATAGCTTTAATTTCTTAATTATACCAATTTTCTTGGGTCTGTTGATCTTTGCGGATTAAAATTTGTTCAAACTAGGGGCTATTTAATCATGGCGCGAGATTTGTAACCTAGTGGGCTCGGTAACTGCTCCTGCGTTACTCTACTGGCTTACATCCATGTAAGAATAAGTAAAAACCGAGCAA
>NZ_JJNY01000099.1:0-11023 GCF_000690035.1 Pseudoalteromonas sp. S3431 | reverse complement strand
GTAGTTCGTGCCTCGCTATGCGTTTGCCTTTCCCGTCTCAGTGGGGTCGCATTATAGGGAGCGGCGGATTTTACGCAAGCGTTATTTGCATAAAATAGTAATTAAAATTAAGCCCCAAGCAAGCGCACATGATAAGCACAAGTTACCCACAAAACCCTGTTGATAACTCTTGTTTTTACATAGCTAAACCATACTAAAGCTTTTAATTAAAACCCTAAAAATACAAAAAGCACCTTATATAGGTGCTTCTCAAAAGTAATAGTTATTAGAATCTAGGGTCTGTTTATCTTTCAAGGTTAAATTTACAGCAGCCTGTTTGGTATTCAGGCAAGGCAGAGCCTATGTAGTGTGGTTACTCCCCATAAATAGGCGATAACGTAGCATTAATGCCAAACAGCCGCTGCCCAAAGGGTTCTTTCTAGGGGCTATTTACTCTTTGTTACTCGGTTTTTACTTATTCTTACATGGATGTAAGCCAGTAGGGTAACGCAGGAGCAGTTACCGAGCCCACTAGGTTACAAATCTCGCGCCGCGATTAAACACCCCCTAGTTTGAACAAATTTTAATCCGCAAAGAGCAACAGACCCTAGTATAAAATACTATATAACTTGCGACGATACTTAGCTGCGAGTGCGTCGCCATCAGGTAAAGAGGCAATAATGGCTAAAAAGCTTGGTTTTGCTTCGTTGAAATTCAGATCTTTTTGCAGCACTGTAAATAGTATATCCAATGCATCTTCTTTTCTGCCTGCTTCATTGAGTAAAATACTGAGCTCTTCTTTTAATTCTAGGTCATTTGGGTACTTTTCTACTTGTTGTTGCTTTTCTTTAATCTCTGGTGAATCTTTTGCTTCAAGCGCGGCTTCGCATTTTGCTTTTATATTATTAAAGTAAGCATCTTGCTCTTGTGCATCTATTGTATTTATAAGCGCTTGCGCTTCATCTACCTTGTGAATTTGAATACATATGTCTGCTAGCACTAATTTGATACGTGCATTCCCGCTGTCTATTTCATAAGCTTGCTTTGCATAATTAAATGCAGCATTTAAATCTGACTTTAATAACGCTTGCTTTGCTTGTTCTAACAGTAAGTCTTGTTGCGCAGGTAAATGCTTTGCTAGGGCTTCGCGTATTTGTACTTCGCTTTGAACACCTGCAAGTAAATCTACTGGTGCAGAGTCTTTTAATAATACAAGCGTAGGCAGTGTTTGAAGACCAACTTGTTGCGCAAGTTGAGAAGCGAGTGCTTGCTCTGCATCGCAATCTAGGTTTGCTACTACTATATGGCTTGCATATTCTGCTGCTACTTTATCTAAAATTGCAGCCTGTCCGATGCAGTCAGGACTTTGAGGAGAGAAAAAGTTAAGCAACACCAATTTTTGTTGTGATGTTTCACCGAGTACTTGTTGAAGGTTTTGCGCATTAATACTAACTATGTTGCTCATTGAATTGATTGCCATATTCGTCTATTTAGGTTTTTATATGGTGGTGAACATAATAATTACAAGTCATATACCTAAATCACTCGGTATACATATTCAACAATAAGGGAAAATATGAAATTAACTTACCTAAGTGCAATACTTTTATTAGCAAGCCCATTAGTACAAGCAAATGGACTCGATCTGAATTTAAGCAAAGCCATGCCAGCTATTGAAAAGTTTTACCTCGATTTACACCAATCCCCAGAGCTCTCTTATCACGAACAAGAAACAGGTAAAAAGATAGCAGATAGATTAACTCAGCTGGGTTTTAAAGTAACAAGTAATGTAGGTGGCTTTGGTGTAGTTGGTATTTATAAAAATGGTGAGGGGCCGACAGTAATGATCCGTACTGATACCGATGGCTTACCTATAATAGAGCAGACAGGAAAGTCCTATGCCTCAAAAGTTAAAGTAACAGACGAGCACGGTGCAAAAGTAGGTGTAATGCACGGCTGTGGCCACGATATCCACATGAGTTCTTTTATTGGAACTGCAGAGCAGTTAATTACTCATAAAAAACAGTGGCAAGGTACATTAATGATGATTGCACAGCCTGCAGAAGAAGTAGGTGGGGGTGCTAAAGCGATGCTAAGCGAAGGACTATTTAGTAAATATGCAAAACCTGATCATATAATTGCTTTACATGTAAGCGCTAGCGTCCCCGCTGGTAAGATATCAATGAAAAATGAATACACTATGGCAAGTGTAGATTCTGTCGATATTACAATTAAAGGTAAAGGTGGTCATGGTGCTTATCCGCATACAACTATAGACCCAGTGGTTATAGCTTCACGCACTGTACTTGCTCTACAAACAATCACAAGCCGAGAGCTTTCACCGCTTGAGCCTTCTGTTATTACAGTGGGGTCTATTCATGGTGGTTCAAAACATAATGTGATTTCGGATGAAGTAAAATTACAACTCACTCTCAGAAGCTATAACCCCGATGTAAGAAGCGCTCAAATAGCTGCTATCAAACGTATTACAGCTGGGATAGCACAAAGCGCTGGATTGGATGAATCAAACTACCCTGTAGTATATGTACATGAAGATGAATCGATTCCATCTACTTATAATAACCCTGCACAAACAGACATTGTTAGAAACTCTATTGCCAGCGCAATTGGCGATACTAATGTACTTGAAACACAAGCTGTAATGGCGGGTGAAGATTTTGGCCTATACGGACGCACCGATGAAAATATCCCTATTACCCTTTTTTGGCTAGGAGGCGTAAACCAAGCACAATATGCAGATTCGATAAAAACAGGTGAGGTACTCCCTTCCCTACACTCTAGTAAATTCGCACCTGATTATAAAGTTGCTATTCCTACCGGAATAAAAGCAATGAGTAACGCTGCTGTTGCCTTATTTAATAAATAACCTGAGTTCAGGTTAAGTAATACCAATTCAACATTAAGCAATATGGTTTAATAAAATGGCTCTGTTGCTAGGGCATGTTGACCTTTATGGATTGAAATTTGTTCAATCTAGGGGCTATTTAATCGCGGCGCGAGGTGTGTAACTTAGTGGGCTAAGTAAAAACCGAGCAACAAAGAGTAAATAGCCCCTAGGCAGAACCCTTCGGGCAGCGCATGTTTGGCATTTATGCTGCTTTATCGCCTATTTATGGGGGAATAACCACACTACATAGGCTATGCCTTGCCCAAATACCAAACATACTGCTGCAAATTCAACCATGAATGGTCAACACGCCCTAACTAGCAACAGAGCTTTTTTTATAACTCGACTTTTTAAAGGTCGCTTTTCCACCTCGTTTAGCAAAACGTTTTTTAGGTGAGGTTTTTGGTAACTTCGCAAATGCATTGCTATCGCAGTTTGCTGCTAATTGAACAAACCCATTTAGGTCAGCAAGTAAAGGCTGTAAAAATTGCTGATAACTCATTGCCTGCTGTGCAATATCACCTAAGCTCGACTCCCACTTTGCGGTTAAATCAGGACTCGCTAAACCTTGTGGTAATACGCTAATAAGAGCAAGTCCCGTTTCGGTCGCTCTAATTGACTTACCTTCACGTTTTAAAAAACGCCGCTTAAATAGCAACTCGATTATTCCCGCACGTGTTGCCTCCGTACCTAAACCATCAGTGTCTTTTAATACTTTTTTAATTTGTGGATCTTTAACATAACGGCTAATGCCCGTCATCGCAGCCAATAATGTGGCATCGGTAAAATAAGCAGGGGGTGATGTATGCTTTTCGACTACTTCGCCTTTATCGCAAAAAAGAGGCATACCTTTTGTTAAAGGAGGTAGCGAGGCTTCATCTTTTAATTCAGATTTACCCATTAACACCTTAAAACCCAAGCTTACATCTTGCTTTGCATTTGCCTTAAAAAGCCCACCAGCAATAATTACCTCAGCTTTAGTTTCGTTATATATATAGTCGGGATAAAACTGAATTAAGTAATGACGGCTTATTAATTGATATACCTTTGCTTCGTCACCGCTCAAACTCGCTGACTTTAACTGTTTAGCCGTAGGCACAATGGCATGATGGGCAGCCACTTTTGAATCGTTAAAACATTTACTACGCTTTTTTACATCAGCCCCGTTTACTAATTCACTGCTTTGCCCACCATTAGCACTTATTGCCTTAAAAATAGCAGATGCTTCTTGATGGTGATCTTTGGGTAAATAACGATTATCTGAGCGTGGGTAAGTAATTAGTTTATGACGTTCGTAAAGTATTTGGCAAATATCCAATACTTTTTGAGCTGGCATACCAAATGCTTTAGCGGCATCTATTTGCAGAGCAGATAAATTATAAGGTAATGGAGCACTTTGCTTTTTTTGTTTTTGGTCGAGTGAAGTAAGCTCAGCACTTTGCTTTGTAATGCGTGAAGCAACATTTTCTGCAAGAGCTTTGTTAAGTATTCGCCCTTCTTCATCTTGATGTGGCTCACATGCTTTGCTTGGAACCCACTTAGCTATGAATGGTTGATTATCAGGAGTAAACAAATGCGCCAATACATCGTAAAAAGGCTTAGATACAAAATTCGCTATTTCGTTATCTCTATTAACAACAAGACCTAAAATAGGGGTTTGAACCCGCCCTACCGAAAGCACATTACCAAATCCTGCTTTTTGCCCAGCTAATGTATATGCACGCGTTAAATTCATACCAAATAACCAATCCGCACGAGAGCGCGCTAAAGCAGATACACTTAACGGAATAAAATCTCGATTAGAACGCATAACGCCCAGTGATTTTTTTACCGCAGATAAATTTAAATCACTAATGAGTAAACGTTGCGTACTTTGCTTTTTAGCCTGACTTATTTTAGCTTCTTCTATTACTTGGTCAACCAGAAGCTGGCCTTCGCGGTCTGGATCGCCAGCATGAATAAGTTGCGAAGCTTGTTTAATTAATTTTTTTAAAACAGTGAGCTGTTTGCGAGTTTTGGTTTTGGCTTTTAACTTCCACTGCTCAGGTATTATAGGTAAGTGATCAAACTGCCACTTTTTAAAGCGCTCATCATAATCATCAGGCTCTGCTTGTTCTAGCAAATGCCCAATACACCACGAGACACAATCACCGTTAGCAACTTCTATATAGCCATCGTGTTTTTTATGTGGTTTTGGTAACGCATCAGCAATAGCGCGTCCAAGTGAAGGTTTTTCTGCAATGTAGAGTTTCATAGCTTGCTCACCACTGTTTATATAAACAGTAGTCTAGCACATTAGTTTAAAGCTATAAATTTTATTGTTCGTTTGATGCAATATTGCGCTTGTTACTTAAGAAATAAACTAGCGGTAGGTAACAAACAACAACGGTACCAATATTAATGAAAGGCAATAAGGTTTTATAAATATATGTACTATAAGAAAGATCCCATAGATGGCGATCAACCAACCTAAATAGCTGTAAAATAGGGGCACTTATAACAACTAGTTGACCGATAACACACTGCCACAAATAAATTTTGTCTTTTATTCCTAAATAGGCGATCAAAGCCATCCAAGCAAGATCATTAAATGCCCAAATAACGTAACGATATATATAAGTACTGCTATCGAACTCTTTTAAATAGTCGTTGATCAACGCTCCATAAAAAAAAAATACAGCAGTAACCAACACAAAGCGTAATGCAAGGTGATCTTTGCGTAGGTAAAACACAAAAATAGCAGGGCTTAATATAAAAACCCAGCTACTCTCGAGTAACCTAGAAATACTTTCAAACCATTCAGGCAAAATATTACACTCAGCCTATTTTTTATCAGGTTCTTTATCATCATTATCGTCATTACCACCGCCATTACCTGGCATATAACTAAATTTATCGATATTCTTCATGGCTGACTCCGTTACATTTGTTATTGAAAGCTTACTTTATGATAAATAAACGTATTTGCCAAGTAAAGTTACCTAACATCAATAGGTGCTGACTCTTTTGCCTTACCTTGTAAAATAGAAATCTCTACACGCCTGTTACGACGGCGGTCTTCATCTGTATCATTTGGTACAAGAGGTCTTGTTTCAGCTCGCCCAACAACCATCATCCGAGTTTTGTCAAAGCCTTGTACTTTTTGTAATTCACTTGCAACAGCCACAGCACGTTTAGATGATAAATCCCAATTATTAACATACAGTTCATTCGACACCTGAAAATCATCGGTATGCCCTGAAACTGTAATCTCTCCTGGCACATCTTTTAAAAGAACACCGATATCTTGAATTATAGGTTTAAACTTAGGTTGTAAAAATGCACTACCTGAAGGAAAGGAACCGTTTTCTCTAATACGAATAATTATTTGCTGCCCTAAAGACTCAAGCTCTATTGCACCATCAATAATTTGCTTTTCAAGCTGCTGCGCGATTTTTTTAACAAGCTCGTTTGTTTGTTCTTGATCCGCTGCTGAAATAGCCTGCTCTGAAGATTTTTCCTGCGAAGTGCTCCGAGACTCACCACCACGTTTATCACCTCGTTGTTCTTGCCTGCCGCCAGCTGAACTTTCATCACCGGCTTGAAATTCAAGCATTTGCTGAGTCATTTCTACGGTTTGCTGCTGAATAGTTTCAATTGGTGTAGGTTCTGGTTTACCTGGCGTAAACTCCATTGCAATAACCGAGGTACCTTTGGGAATATCTTTTACTTCTATTTTGTTTTGTACACCGAAAGCAAACTTCATCGAGCCTGCTATTTGTTTAAATTTAAGTACATCCATTTCAGAAAATGCAAGCAAGAGTACAAAAAAGCACATCAGTAAAGACATTAAGTCGGCAAAGGTTCCCATCCAAGCAGGTAAACCAGGAGGAGGACATTTACACTCTTGCTCAGACATGGTTACTCCTCAGTATCAACTTTACGTTTTGATTCAGCTAAGTAGTTCTTCAAAATACCTTCAATCACTTTTGGATTTTGACCATCTTGGATACCTAAAACTGCATCTAAAATCAAACGTTGATTCATCGCCTCTTCGTCTTTACGAAGTTCCAATTTAACTTGAATAGGGATAGCCACTACGTTTGCTAAAAAGGCACCGTATAAGGTAGTTAATAGTGCAACAGCCATTGAAGGGCCAATTGATTTTGGATCGTCCATATTCGATAACATAGCAACTAAACCAATAAGCGTACCAATCATACCCATTGCAGGAGCAATATCGGCCATCGCTTTAAATAAGCCTGCGCCCATTTCATGTCGTGTTGAAGTTAAAGTGATATCTTTTTGTAAGGTCGCTCTAACAACGTCAGCATCGTGACCATCAACTAGCATATCTACACCTTTACGCATAAATTGATTTGGTATTTCAGCTTCCTCAAGCGCCAGAAAACCGCCCTTTCGAGCTGAATCTGCAAGTTCAACCGCTTTTTCAATTAACTCTTCCGGCGATTCAATTTTAAACATAAAAGCTTTAGCGGCAACTTTACCTATCCCAAAAAATTGTCCCATGGTGTAATTAGATAAAACTATAAATATAGAGCCACCAAATACAATTACCACTGAAGGGGTATTGTAAAACATGGCCATTTCACCACTACTACTCATAAACATGGACATGACAATTAAGCCAATTGCGCCAAGGATCCCTATTATGGTTGCTAAATCCACATTACCTCCAGAGGTTTCATGCACTAAGGCCTTATTGTAAAACTTTTATTATTAACTGCTTATCGGCAACATGCTAAATTGCTTGAGTCATATATGAAAATAAACATAAAAAACAATTCCAGGATTATTTTTAAACAAAGTTACAATGTTAATATAACGATTAATCATTTAAATGATATCAGTATGACCGTAATTAAGGCTTTATTAATCCACATAAAGTAACATTTAGCCGTAATAGAAGAAAAAAACATATCATTCTTTGACCTAGTTTAGCATTCCCCCTAAAATTGGCTCCTAAATTTATCAAGTAAGCTGAAATAAGATGGCGACTAAAAAACCTGAAAACTTAAGTTTCGAACAAGCACTAGAAGAATTATCAATAATTGTTAGTGATATGGAACAAGGTGATTTATCGCTTGAGCAGTCATTGAAGCAGTTTGAACGCGGTATTGCTCTAGCTAACGCTTCATCTGGTAAACTCAAGCAAGCAGAACAAAAGGTATCTATTTTAATGGGTAATGGCGATAAATCAGTACTTACAAACTTTGATAATGATATGGAATAGCGGTGAGCATTAAAGAACATATTGAGCGTGCTCAAATAGACGTTGCATCAGCACTAAACCTTTATTTTGAACAAGCACTTGATAGTGATAGAGCAATAAAAGAAGCAACTCATTACAGTTTGTTTAATGGTGGAAAAAGGCTGCGCCCATTTTTAGTCTACGCAACAGGCAAAATATTAGGGGCAAACAAAAAAGATTTAGATATATTAGCAGCAGCTATTGAATGCATACACAGTTACTCGCTAATACATGATGACTTACCTGCTATGGATGACGACGATCTGCGTCGTGGTCGACCAACTTGTCATATAGTTTATGGTGAAGCCCAAGCAATTTTAGCCGGCGATGCTCTTCAAACTTTAGCTTTTGAACTAATTGCTAAACATAGTTTTAACTGCTCAGCTCAAACACAGGTAAAAATGATAGCGACACTCGCCCACGCATCAGGCCTTGAAGGAATGGTTTCAGGTCAAGGTTTAGATATTGCAGCCACTGATAAAATAATTACAGTACAAGAACTTGAGCGAATACATAAGCTAAAAACTGGCGCACTTATTAATTGCGCAATTACACTTGGTGCACTGTGCAGCGAAAATGTTGATGAACAAACCTTAGAAAACTTAAGCGTTTTTGGGTATGCTATAGGGCTTGCATTTCAAGTACACGACGACATTTTAGATGTTGAAGGCGATACGGTTACTTTAGGTAAACCACAAGGCTCCGATATTGCCGCGAATAAAGCGACATACCCTGCGTTATTAGGTATGCTAGGCGCTAAAGAAAAGGCACAAAACTTAATACAACAAGCCCATGAAGCGTTGGCAAATATAGATGCAGACACCACACTTCTTGCATCGCTGGCAAATTACCTAATTGAGCGTGACCACTAATTATTACTCATACGTATTGCAATTAACACTGACATTATTACTCAACATTAATTATTCGTAAAAGCTTTGGATTAATTAATGTTAGCGAAGGATATATATAAAACCATGACACTTGATAGTAGCAAGTATCCATTACTTAATTTGGTTGACGAGCCAGCCCAATTGCGTGATTTAGCGCAAGATAAACTCCCTGCATTTAGCAATGAGCTGCGCGATTATTTACTCAACTCAGTATCGCAAAGTAGCGGTCATCTAGCGTCTGGTTTAGGGACGGTTGAACTAACCGTTGCGCTGCATTATGTTTATAACACTCCAGACGATCGCCTAGTTTGGGATGTGGGTCATCAAGCTTATCCGCATAAAATCCTTACAGGTCGCCGCGACCAAATGCACACTATTCGCCAAAAAGACGGTTTACACCCTTTTCCTTTTCGCGATGAAAGCCAATACGATACGTTTAGCGTAGGTCACTCAAGCACCTCTATTTCAGCAGCCTTAGGTATGTCTATTGCCGCCCAAAAAGAAGGCAAAGGTCGAAAATCTGTAGCCATTATTGGTGACGGAGCAATAACCGCAGGCATGGCATTTGAAGCGATGAATCATTTAGGTGATGTAAAATCAGACATGCTTATTATTTTAAATGATAACGAAATGTCGATTTCTGAAAATGTTGGCGCCTTAACAAATCACTTTGCCCGAATTTTATCAGGTAGCTTTTACACTAACATTCGTGAAGGTAGCAAAAAGTTACTCTCAGGCGTGCCTCCGGTAAAGCAACTTGCCAGTAAAATGGAAGAGCATATTAAAGGCATGATGATCCCAGGTACCTTCTTTGAAGAATTAGGCCTAAATTACATCGGCCCAATTGATGGTCACGATGTAAACATGCTTGTAGATACATTACGTAATATGCGTAATTTAAAAGGTCCGCAACTTTTACATATAAAAACGCAAAAAGGTAAGGGTTATAAACCAGCTGAAGCCGATCCGATTGGCTATCATGGCGTACCAAAATTTGACCCAAGCACAACTAGCTTACCTAAATCTAAACCTAGTGCAGCTACTTTTTCAAAAGTATTTGGCGATTGGTTATGCGATATGGCAGAGCAAGACAGCAATTTAATGGCGATTACGCCAGCAATGCGCGAAGGCTCAGGTATGGTGCGTTTTTCTAAAGAATTCCCTGACCAGTATTTTGATGTGGCCATTGCAGAGCAGCATGCTGTTACTTTAGCTGCTGGTTTTGCCTGTGAAGGTTTAAAGCCTGTTGTGGCTATTTACTCAAGCTTTTTACAACGTGCATATGACCAATTAATACATGATGTTGCACTGCAAAACTTACCTGTATTATTTGCCATTGACCGGGCAGGCATTGTTGGAGCCGATGGTGAAACTCACCAAGGTGCGTACGATTTAAGCTTTATGCGCTGTATTCCAAATATGGTCATTATGGCACCAAGCGACACTAACGAGTGTCGCCAAATGCTATACACCGGTTATAAAGCAAACTGCCCTGTTGCAGTTCGTTATCCTCGAGGGAGCGCAGGTACTGCAGACATTGAAAGCACTATGCAATTGCTTGAAATAGGCAAAGCAAATACGGTTAAACAAGGCAGAAAGATTGCCATTTTATCATTCGGTACATTACTTGAAAACGCACAGCTTGCCGCAAATGAATTAGATGCAACGCTTGTTAATATGCGTTTTATTAAACCACTTGATACTGCACTTTTAAATGAGCTTGCTACTAGCCACGATGTAATTGTTACGCTTGAAGATAACGCGATTGCTGGCGGTGCCGGCTCTGCAGTTAACGAATACTTCGCAACGCAAAAAGCTGATATTAATATCCTTAACTTAGGTATTCCTGATGAGTTTATTAAACACGGCACGCAAGATGAAATGCACGATGAAATGGGATTAGGCGAGCAAGGAATATTAACCGCGATTAAAACGTTTATTAATTAACTTCTATACATTTAAATGTAGAGCACATTAAAAAAGGAGCCTAGG
>NZ_JJNY01000098.1:0-6786 GCF_000690035.1 Pseudoalteromonas sp. S3431 | reverse complement strand
GCGAGGTTTGTAACCTAGTGGGCTAAGTAACTGCTTCTGCGTTACTCTACTGATTTACATCCATGTAAGAATAAATAAAAAATAAATTGCCCCAAGGACGATCCCAAAGGACAACGCAGTTGGCATTTATGCTGCGTTACCACATAATTTTATGCGCTATTTTATTATCGTTAAATAAACCCTATATAAGCAGGTTGCTATAACCACACACATAGACTCTGCCTTGCCTAAAAACCAAACCTGCTGCTGAAAATTCAATCCCGAAAGGAAAATAGACCTTGGACCTTAAAACATAGAGCTATGATGATATTTAAATCTATTATCCAACGTTCATATACCTTTATAAAAATCACGATAAGGCTTTTAATGCTTAGTTGCCCAAGCATAAACTAAGATACTTCTACATCCATGTATTGATACGCTACATGTGTAGATAACTTGCCTATGGTGCACCTTTAAAAATACAATGTAGCACTCTAAAATAATAGATTAACCCTAAGTAGGCTGCGGATTAATCATATATTTATTATCAATGCACTAAATAAAAACAGAAGATAAAATGTCTAAGCAATTAAAAATAAAAGAAAATAATTATATTCAAAAAATAGACTCTCAGCTTCTAAAAAACAAAAATATCTCTGTGAGTATTCAACGAGATGACTTAATACACCCATTAATAAGTGGTAATAAATGGCGTAAATTAAAATATAATCTAGCCAATATGCAGAAACTTGGAAAAACTGAATTACTGACTTTCGGAGGCGCCTTTTCAAATCATATTCATGCTTGTGCTGCTGCCGGAAAAGAGTTTGGTTTAACTACGCACGCAATTATACGAGGCCCTGAGCTCGACAGTAATAACCCCACACTTGAATTTGCAAAGCAATGCGGAATGAAGCTGCACGTTGTTAATCGTATTGAATACCGACGACGAAACGATGATGACTACTTAAAGTCACTTCAAGCTCGCTTTCCTAGTGCCTATATACTTCCTGAAGGTGGTACTAACTCCTTTGCTCTATTGGGCTGTGCTGAGTTAGCAAAAAGCCTTCCAAAGCATGACTACCTAATTTGTCCTACAGGCAGTGGCGGTACATTAGCGGGTCTAATTGAAGGCAGTGAAGAAACCACCCAAATAATAGGGATTGCTGTATTAAAACAAGCAGATTACTTAAAAAAAGAGGTATGTAAATTAAGTAATAAAGCCGATAAGCAAAATAATTGGCAACTACTCACCGATTTTCACGATGGAGGGTATGGTAAGTTCACACCCGAACTATGGCAGTTCTGTCAAAAAATGAGTGATGAACATCAACTTCCTTTGGAGCCAATTTATAGTGGTAAAATGATGTATGCACTTTGGCAATTAATTGAAAAAGATTTTTTCCCTACAGGTAGTAAAATTATGGCGATACATACAGGAGGAATGCAAGGTTTAAACGGGTTAAGGTATAGAGGTCTGATTTAATGAAATACCGCCTGAGTGAGTTCCTCTAACAGCTCTGAAAAATAAAACCCTTGAGCCCCTGCTACCCCTAATTTTGTTAGCATTAATAGCTCTTTTTGTGTTTCAACACCCACCGCAAACACAGGTAAGTTTAATGTATTACTTATACTTATAATTGTTTTTATTTGATTTTGGTTTTGTGTTTTTTCATCCACTAGATGCACTAACTCATACGATAACTTTAACCCACACACCTCTTGGTGGTCAGCTAACTTCATTAAATTTTCACTACACTTTACATTATCGATCATAATTCGAGAGCCTCCTTTTTTCATTATTATAAATACGTCCTTTAAAGCCTCATGATGATTAAAAAACTCGACTTCACTTATTTCAAATTGTAACTTACTACTTAGTTTAAAATCATTAATTTGAACGCTAAACCAGCTCCAAAACTTTTTGTTTATCCAGCTGTCAGAACATAAATTAACACTTACGGTTAATTGCGAAGGCTCTGCTAATAGTAATTT
This sequence comes from Pseudoalteromonas sp. S3431, assembly GCF_000690035.1. Classification (NCBI taxonomy): domain Bacteria; kingdom Pseudomonadati; phylum Pseudomonadota; class Gammaproteobacteria; order Alteromonadales; family Pseudoalteromonadaceae; genus Pseudoalteromonas; species Pseudoalteromonas sp. S3431. The sequence continues at coordinate 4,809 of NZ_JJNY01000098.1, read as the reverse complement.
TTTAACTTGAATTAAAACACCTTTATCTAATATTAAAGTATCTTGGCGGCTATACGTTTGATCGATAAAATAGCGAGCAGCAATCAAACCATGCTTACTGTGCCTAACTCTAAGCAATACTTCATGTTGTAAAATATCGCCACTTGAGAGTTCGAATAGAGGCTGAAAAAAAAGTATAAATTTATGCTTTTTAATATTATCGATAACTTGTTTACTAGAAAGTACTCGTGTTTGGCTTTGATTTAGAGGTAATCGATGACAATGCTTTAACAAGCTACGTTGGGATAAAACTAACGCAGCTTTTGCAAGCTGATAAACAGTTGTTTGATCGGCTCTAAGCCGATAATCACATGCACCGACTTTAATGTCTTTTCTGGTGATATTTTTTTGATAGTTTCTGCATGCTAAAAAAATACTTTTATGTAAGTGTTGTACATATCGTTCAAGTTCTGAAAAAGGAACCTCTGATAATGTAATCGCTAAGTTACCGCAATTTAATAACCTTACTGAAACACCACTCAATTCAGAAAAGTTTTTCACCATTAACACTTCAAAGCTGGCTTCTTTATCAATATTGTTATCAAAATGGCAATTACATTGAACCAGTACAAACAAGCTGTGACATACAGGTGCTGTTGTGTACAGCGAGCTTAATTCGAAATTTTTTAATACTTTAACAACCTGTGTATTGTGCTCTTTAACTGATGGAGTTGTGCTGGCGAGTAAGTTTTTCGAACGTGAAATATTGTTGACATGTAACGTGTTCCACCAACGATAAAACCAGCTAGCAGCTCCAAACATAACCAAGTTAAGCAATATAAATAAATAGCTTTCTATTATCCATACAGGAGGGTGGTATAGATTTAAGCTCAGCGTTTTATAGTTATAGACCTCTCGCTCTAACTTTATAATATGACCAAAGTGCGTAAGAGATGAATTCGGCTTAAGCATAAACCCTTCATTTTTTACGAGGGCTGCAAGTATCTTATTATTTGAAGAAGGGGCTATTTCAAGTTCAAAAACTTGTTTAACTAATAGCTGGCCTGAGTGATGTATTTTTTCATGTAATGCATCATTCAAAATAAAATTAAAACCCAAAATTATTAATGCAAGCAGGGCAAAATAGATGACTTTAAATTGATTAAAAATCCAGAACCTTTCCTTTTGCATAGCTTGCCCACTCGTTAAATTAATAACTAAAGTGTTGTTCAAGATCCCCATTAGCACAAGTCAATAAAGCAAGTTTAAATGTTCATTACTAATTTTAAAAAAGCTCTGTATAAACGAGGAATTATGAATTTAAGCGATCTAAAGCAATAATTATCATTCCACTGACTCTCTATAGATCTACTAAATAGAGCATTGATCAATAATCCCGCCAGGCAAACAGTATATTTAACCTGAATCGTGACTAAATAATTTACTAATACATTGAACCATAATGTATTTAAATTTATTTTTCGTTAGCCAGAGATTCTCCGTAAAAATAAGACGAAGTTACACGCTAACAATAGGCGTCTATTGCAAGTAAATACAACCTAGTAGCACTGAAAAAGCTGCTTGAGATAGATTTATTATCCAGACAACAAGTTACTCAGCGGCCACACATTAAGGCCTCAAAAAAATTAGATCCTTAGATCAAAATAGACTGGTAATTAGTTTAATTGCTCATACATGATCTTACTGCGCACCAATTGAGCTAACGTTTTAGCACCCAATTTGCTCATTACATGGGAGCGATGAACCTCAACGGTACGCTCACTAATACTAAGGTCGTATGCAATTACTTTGTTCATAGCCCCATCAGTAACTCGCTCAAACACTTCTCGCTCTCGATTTGACAGCGACTCTACATTAATTTTATTTTTGTGTTTATCGAGTAATTTCTCATGTTGGCTCTCATTAAATATCAATGCTTCGTTAATGCGATCAATCAAATGCTGCTCATCAAATGGCTTTCTAATAAAATCAATTGCGCCTAAACGCATAGCCTCTACTGCCATTGGAATATCACCATGTCCGGTAATAAATATAATAGGTAGTGAGCAGTTTAAATTTTTAAGTTTTTGCTGCACTTCCAAGCCGCTCATTTTAGGCATACGTATATCCAGCACTAAGCAACCGGTCATATTCTCATTATATACATCTAAAAATGCAGACCCTGAGCTAAAACTCTGTGCATCTATTCCAATGGAGTCTAATAATATTGCAAGCCCTTCACGCACACCTTCATCATCATCAATTATAAAAACGCTTTGCTTATAACTCATTCGCGACTCCTTTTTCATAAATTGGCAGAGTAAACATAAAAATGGCCCCTGTTGGTTTATTATCACAAAAATTAATATGACCGCCATGCTCTTCAATAATACTTTTTGATATTGATAGGCCAATACCTGTGCCATTTTCTTTGGTTGACGAAAATGGTTTAAATAATCTTTCTCTCATTTCTTGGGCCAATCCTGCCCCAGTATCGGTCACTGATATTTCAACATTTTTATCTTCATTTAGTTTTATTTCAAGCTCTATTTTTGAACCATTATCACAAGTATTTAACTGCATAGCTTCCATACCATTGCGCAACAAATTAAGAATAACCTGCTCTATTTGAACTCGATCAACAAATACATCAACAGCCTCATCACATGCTGTCATTCGTATAGTTACATTGCGAAGCCGTGCTTCTGACTCAGCAAGATTTATTACTTCTTTTATCATAAATATACAATCGATGACTTCTTTTGAGCGCTGCCCTTTTTTGGTCATTAACTGCATACGCTCAATAACGGCTCCCGCTCGACGAGAGTGCAAACTTAGTTTTTCAAATATTGAGGGGAGCTTTTCAAACTTTCCTTTCTCACAAAAATTTTTAGCTGTCTGAGAAAAAAGTGAAATTGCAGTCAGAGGCTGGTTTATCTCATGTGCAATTCCTGCTGCCATTTCTCCTAATGCATTTACCCTTTCGGCATGAGCTAATTGTTCAGTATGAAGCCGAGCTTGTTCTTCAGAAGCCCGTTGTTTTGTGATATCTCGAATTAAACCAACAAACATCGTATTTTCATGGTTTTGTATTTCACTTACCGATAAATGAATTGGAAACTGCGTACCATCTCTGCGTTTAGCAATAAGCTCTCGGCCTACACCAATAATATGCGTTTGCTTTGTTTTTAAGTATTGAGCTAAATGTTGATCGTGCTGATCACAAAAAGGTGTAGGCATTAGTATTGTTATGTTTTTATTTTTCACTTCATCAGCGCTATAACCAAACATAACTTGTGCAGCAAAATTAAAGCTTTGAATAAGCCCATGCTGGTCAATTGTAATAACCGCTTCAACTACTGAATTTACTACCGCATCAGAGAAGGCATAACTACTAATTAAATCAGCCTCAGCCTCCTTAATAGAAGTAATATCATTGATAAACCCTTCAACGATTATTTCGCCATTAAAAATAGAACTAACTGGGCCTCCTTTTTCCCATACTAATTTAATATCGCTATTTTTAGTGATGATCCTATATTCAAGTTCAAAGGGGCTGTTTACTTTAAAAGCTTCGTTAAGTGACTTCTCTACCCGTTTAAAATCATCCTCATGTATTATTTTTCTCCACAGCATTCTATTTTTTTTAAACTCAGCCCGAGAGTAACCAGTTAAATTTTCACACCCATCACTAACAAGTATCATTGGCCTGTTTATAGTGTTAGATGAGTGATACGCCATACCTGGAAGGTTTTTTAACAAGTGTTCAATTTTATAACGTTCATCTTTTAGTTTACTACGTGCAAATAAATAGGTGTAAGCAGCCAATACAATTATAAAAGTGATAAAAAGGCCCAGTGCAATTAAAATTCTCATTACTTTATAGTGAGCAATATATAAAAACTCATCGTTGGGCGATACGTTTATTTCCCATTCATGACCTTGCAAATAATAAGATGAGCTTTTACTCCAGGCATATGCAATAGCGGGTTGGTTGCTTTGATCTGAGTACACTTTATGCCCATCAATAAACAGTGTGAAATAATACTCGTTGAGTAAAAAATCAGGCACAACAGACTTAATATAAGGCTTAAACAGCAATACACCTGAGATAAAACCATCTAATTTATTGCCTCTTGTACCTGCGTTAAAAATTGGGATATGTATTCCAATCCCTTCATCTCCATGAATAAACGCCAAAGGCATTATGACTGCCCTTTGCTGTGTATCTTTTGCTTTTATTGCTGTTAATAAGGCAGGTGGGTTTAACGCTAAATTAAAATCGATAGTCACTTCATTATTGTGCTTTGGTATTCTTTTTCGAACATGAAAGGTGTTGTCAATCCAGCCAATAGCTTGATAACCATATTGTGTACCATAAAAATTTTTACTAATCGCATCCCAGTCACTTTGCGACATACCACTTGAAATAACCGATAGTTTAGATTGATCTGAAAGCGATGTTATTCGCTTTTCTAAATCGTTTTTAAGTAGTGTTTTAATGCCTTCAGCGGTGTCTTGGGTTATGCGTTCAATATATGTTCGCTCTTGAGAATCTATATGGAAGACTATAATAATCATTAAGCACGTAACCAGCATACCAAGTATTATTGCATACCATAAAATGGCTAATTGGGATGAGGAAAATAGCCTTGCTTCTTTATCGCTGTAGTTCATAGTGAATTTACACTAACGCCTAGTTGATTAATAACGAGTACACTTGCTTATCTCGCACTTCCTTGCTTAATAATCCTCCTCGCTTACACTTGCGTCAAGAGGTAACTAGGGTCTGTTGATCTTTCAAGGTTGAATTTGCAGCAGTCTGTTTGG
>NZ_JJNY01000097.1:0-9313 GCF_000690035.1 Pseudoalteromonas sp. S3431 | reverse complement strand
ATTTTCTTAACGTTAAATAGAACCCATATATAAGCAGATTGGTATTATTTAACCTAAGCTAAATTTTGACAATAAAAAAAGGCGCCTTAAGCACCTTTTATATAAATACAGTTATTGCGTTAAGCCTGCTGGCGGCTCACCCGTTGCTTCCTCACCCGTATCAACATCAACAAGCTCATAGCCACGCGTTTTGCGCATAACTTTAAGTACAGGTTTTTCAAATGCTGTTTTTAAACGCTCTGAGTCATCTTTTAATTCATCTAATGTTGTACCAAAAGGGGCTGCGCCTGTTTCTGACCAGTTAGTTACTTTGCCGTTCAAGTTATATTCCACTTCGTGTATTTGATATTGCGCTGCTTCGTCTTTCGTTGCTTCACAAAAAATTATACGGTAATTCCAAAATCCAGCCATCTTTTTATCTCTTTAAATTAATTAACGCTACTTTACCAGCTTTATAAAAACATAAAAGCCTGCACAAGGCAGGCTTTTAAAAATTAATATAATTTAAGGTTATCTTTAGAAGAAGTTAACTTTAAACTCAGCGCCAACATAGCGTTCTTCATTAACCATTGCTGTGTTGTTATTAAAGTCGATTGCACCAATAGCAACTTGCTCATCAAATAAGTTACGAGCAAAAACAGCTACTTCGTATTCATTATCATCCTGAGCCCAAGTATAACCGGCGCGCACACCTACTTCTGTTAACGGCTTGCCTTCAAACTCAACCGCTTCATATAAGAAGAAGTTAACTTTACTGCGGTACGATACATCGGTGTAAGCGTAAAAGTTACCATCGGCTAGTTCTTTTGAATAACGAAGTGTTATGTTAGAAATAAACTCAGGTGCATTAGGTAAGCTATTACCATCAATGATTGCTCTGCCATTCACTGTCGTATCAGTAATATGCAATGTGTCACGATCTGGTACAGGAATGGTAATGCTGTTATCTTTTAACTCTGTTTTGTTATAACTAAAGTTAAACGTGGCATTAAGCTCATCAGTTAATACCCACTCGGTATCAAGTTCAAAACCATAACCTGTTGTCTTATCTGCATTGAGCAAACTTGTGGTATTTGCAGTCCCACCTACAGCAGTTAATTGCTGATCATCCATAGTAAAATAATAAATACTCGCATTTACACGCCCGCGACCATCAAGTACGTCTGATTTGAAACCTGTCTCATATGAAGTAACAGTTTCAGAGTCAGCTGTAGTAACCTCGTCAGAGAACGTGATACGACCTTGAATACTAGGAGCGCGGAATGTATTTGCAACTCGTGCATATAAATTAACATCATCATTTAATTTATAAGACGCTGAAATATCCCAACTTACATGATCATCACTTACATCAGTTGTACGGGTGATATCGTTTGTACATTGTATCAAGTTATTTAGGCAGTCATCGCTAACTATTTTACGTACTGCTTCAAAGTCTTTTTCATCGTCAGAGTAACGAAGGCCAGCCGTTAGTTTTAAATCATCAGAAACAGTGTAATCTACAGAACCAAATACAGCCCAAGCTTTAGTATCTTGCTGTTGATTAACGTAACCGTTTAACGCGCCCCCAGCTAACGTATTGTAGCCGAAGTTTTCAATCGTTACTGATTCATCAAAATAAAATAAACCGGTTTGAAAATTAACATCGCCGTCAAAGTTACTCGCTAAACGTAATTCTTGCGTGTATTGGTCGTGATCTGGTAAACCACTTTCACTTTCTGATGGGAATGGAATTGAACCTGGACCATGAAACTCACCTAAAAAGTCAGCACCATAACCACCATCAATATCGCCACGCGAGTTTACTTCTGCGCTTTCCCAACCTGAAATTGAAGTAATAGTGTAATCATTAAAATCATATTCTAGCTTTAAGCTTAAACCTTGTGCATCAACAGTTTGCTTTTCACGTGCTGCTGCATCGTGGTAAACAACTTTATAATCAAAGTCATCAACTAGATCGTTAGTGCCACTTTTAATTGCATTCGCACGAAATGGAATAGGTGTGCCATCCATATTACGTACGTGATAATTAAGTAAGGCTGAAAAATCATCTTTTTCATATAAAAATTGGATACGTGCAGCTCTATCGGTGTAACCACCTAGTACATCATCTTGCTCAAAACCTGGCGCACGGTTATCAATAAAATTATCTTTGTCTTGCCAAAGAACAGAAACACGTGCTGAAAGATTATCAGTTAAACCACCACCCACCGCGCCTCTAAAATCAACGGCACTGTCTGTGCCATATGATACTGAGCTAAAACCTTCAAATTCTTGGCTAGGTTTAACCGAATCAAATTTTACAAGACCAGCCGGTGTATTACGGCCAAACAATGTACCTTGCGGACCACGTAAAACCTCTACGCGCTCAACATCAAATACAGGGAAACCTTTTAGAATCGCATTTTCTTGAACGATATCGTCAACAACCAGTGACACAGGTTGTGATGCATTTAAATCAAAGTCGGTATTGCCTAAACCACGAACATAAAAACGTGGAAATGTACGGCCATAAGAAGACTCAATCGCTAAACTTGGAATTTTCGCATTCATAAAGCGAATATCCATACCGGCAGAGCTATACACATCAAGGTTATCACCTTGTAATGCAGATACTGCCACGGGTACTTCTTGAGCGTTTTCGACACGTTTACGAGCGGTTACTTGAATAACTTCTAATTGGTTGCTTTTTTTAGCTGTTTCTTGCGCAGCTAAAGAAGAAAATGAAGTACCTGCTACTGCAGAGAACAACGTTGCGTTAATTAGGGTTGCTAACGTAGATCGTTTCATTGCTTTCATGTTGGGTTTAACCTTTTGTGTGCACTCTTATTCAACGGTTTATGTGTTGCGCAATTTATACCATGGAGGTAGATTGCGGGTTCGACCAATTTTTCGCGTCTTGCTATAGGCTGCGCGGACCTTATTATCGAGAGTACAAAAACGATGTTATAAGGCTGAACGAACGATCGATATTATACCACCACGTAATAATTTTACTGCAAAAAGATGAGCAAAAAAGTAAACTCTTTTGCAACATTTAACTACACGTTATGCCATTTTTATACATTTAAAGGTATAAAACACAACAAATAAGGACATATGTCCTTATAAAAAAACACCAAACAAAGTAGCCACTTGCACTTTTTAAACAAAAATAAAAAACAGGAACATAGTTTGAAAATAAAAAAGCTGCACACGGCAGCTTTATTTTTTATGGATTCAGATAACTGAATGTTTTTATTTGATACGCTTAAGTGCAATTTCACCATCTATATGAATATCACGCTGCGGGAAAGCAATCACTACATCATGCTCTTCAAATACAGCGTAAATACTAAAGCGAATATCACTGCGTACTTTTCTAAGCATAGTCTCCGACTCTGCGCACACCCAAAAAATAGCGTTAAATACAAGTGAGCTATCTGCAAAGTCATCAAATAGTACTGACGACTTTGGATTAGCCAATATAGCTTCATGGTCATCAAGTACTTGCTGAATTAGCTTTTTAACCAGCAGTACGTCCGATCCGTATGCAACACCAACGCTCACCGCTGAACGCGCATTACCATCAATTAGTGTCCAGTTAGTTACTGTATTTTCTAATAGCTGGCTATTGGGTATCAGCATATGCACACCATCGTTTCGGCGTATACGTGTTGAACGTGTATTTATTGTCTCTACAACCCCTTTTGCATCACCCACTTCTAAAAAATCACCAATACGAATTGGTCGCTCCCACATCAATATCCAACCACTTATAAAGTTGTTGATAATATTTTGTGCACCAAAACCAACGCCAATAGCAATAGCGCCCGATACGAATGCAAATGCAGTAACGGGGATACTAAGCACTTCTAAGGACGTAAAAACTAAAATCGCAATGCTTATAATAAAGTAGATACGAGTGAATAAATGCACCGCGTCTTGGCTTAACTTTTTTGCTAGTAAGGTTTTTTTTATCAACTTACCAATACGCGTAACAACAAACCAAATGGCGAAAAGTATTAAAGGTACTTTAATGATTTTTGCAACGGTAATATGTACATCGCTGTAACTAAATACAACGAAGGCAAGAATTTGGTTTATGTGTTCTAACGTCATTTATTTTCCAATACAAGCAAGGAGCGCTTTAAAGTTAAATCGCTATAGAGTGAAAGTGATTCAGTGTTGGGTAAGTTTAGCACGTCATAATATAACTTAAACACACTGTTAATAAGTTCAATATGCACTGATTTAACTCCTACTGCAGCAAGTCCCCTCTAGTTATTAAAAAGTGGCGCGAGGTTTGTAACCTAGTGGGCTCAGTAAAAACCGAGCAAAGCTTCCGCATCCTGCTCACGCCCCTTATCTACATCCTGTAAGCAACAAAGAGTTAATCGTCCTTAGAAATAACCCGACGGGCAGCGCATGCTTGGTCTTTGTGCTACGTTATCGCCTTTTTATGGGGAATAACCGCACTTCATAGGCTCTGCCTTGCCTAAAAACCAAACATACTGATGCAAGTTCAACCACCAAAGTTCAACACGCCCTAACCTACATTTTAGAGCATCGCAATAAAATAGGGTGTCTACTTGCATAGCAAGAGTAAATGTATAAACAGCGCCTCTTTTGATACTCACTGTAGTTAAAACGATGTTTTAGAGCTGTATTTACCTACCTAAATGCCTGTTATTAGCTAATTTGCGTTCAAATCCCGCTTAATATCGATAAACTTTATTGTATATAAATCAGAATTTGGTAAGTTAACTGGGTTTTTAAACTCATAAAGCCTATTCCGGCTAATCTTTCTATGGAGTTATTATGCGTAAGACACTGATCGCCACTACTATTGCTAGTGCCCTAATACTATCGGCCTGTTCATCAGATGAAACAACAAAAACGGCAGAAGAAGGCGCAGCACAAGTGCAAGACATGAACGCAAACAATATTTTATTTAAACCAAGCCCATTGCAATATATGGCGCCAGAATTTGATAAATTTGGCACAAAAGACTACGAAGCAGCGTTTGATGCTGGTATTGCACAGCACACAGCGCAAATTGAAGCTATTGCTAATAACCCAAAACCTGCAACATTTGAAAATACATTAGTTAAAATGGAGCTATCAGGCGAGTTATTGAACCGCGTATCGGCTGCTTTTTACAACTTATCGGGTTTAATTTCAGATGACGAATACCAGCGCATTGATGAAAAAATGGCGCCGGTATTATCAGCTCACTCAGACGACATTTACTTAAACGGTGCATTATTTAAGCGCGTACAAACAATTTATGACAATCAAGATAAATTAAATGCTGAAGATCAACGTCTAGTTGACTTTTACTACAAGCAGTTTGTAAAAGCAGGTGCTAAATTAAATGACGCTGAAAAAGCTAAAATGCGTGAAATTAACTCAGAGCTAGCTCAACTGTCGACCGCGTTTTCACAAAACATTTTAAAATCATATAAAGAAGACGTCATTGTCGTTACTGATAAAAGTAAATTAGCCGGTCTTTCTGAAGGTGAAATTGCAGGTCTTGCAGCTTCTGCTAAAAAGGCGGGTAAAGACGGCTACATGATCACGTTAGTAAATACAACGCAACAGCCTATTTTAAGCAGCCTTGAAAACCGCGACCTGCGTGAGCAAATTTTTAAAGCTTCTGCAAATCGTGCTGCAAAAACTAACGGCCCTATCATAATTAAAGAAACCAACCTACGCGCTCAAAAAGCAGAGCTTTTAGGTTATAAGGATTGGGCTTCTTATGTAATGACATCGCGTATGGCGCAAACAACTGACAATGTATATGGCATTCTAGACGACCTTGCGCCAAAAGCAGTTGAAAAAGCCAAAATAGAAGCAGCCGCTATTCAAAAAGTGATTAACGATTCAGGCGAAAGCTTTGAGCTTAAACCATGGGATTGGACTTTTTATGCTGAAAAAGTACGTGCAGAAAAATACAACTTAGACCCAGCACTTGTTAAGCCATACTTTGAAATGCAGTCGGTAATTCACGACGGTTTATTCTTCGCGATGAATAAACTATATGGCATTACGTTTAAAGAACGTAAAGATCTTCCCGTTTATCATGAAGATGTAACTGTATACGAAGTATTTAACGCTGATAACAGTGCTATCGGCTTATTTTACTTAGACCCATATGCACGTGAAGGTAAACGTGGCGGTGCATGGATGAGTGCATACGTAAGCGAAAGTGGCTTAAAAGGTACTAAACCAGTTATTTACAATGCGCAGAACATTCCAAAACCTGCTGCAGGCGAACCTACGCTAATGACGTTTGACGAAGTGTCTACTATGTTCCATGAATTTGGTCATGCTGCACACGGTTTATTCTCAGATGTTAAATACCCAAGTTTAGCGGGTACTGCAACGGCGCGTGACTTTGTTGAATTTCCGTCGCAAGCAAACGAAGATTGGATGATTGAACCAACGGTACTTGCAAACTATGCTAAGCATTACAAAACAGGTGAGCCAATTCCACAAGCTTTACTTGATAAAGTACTTGAATCGCAAAAATTCAACCAAGGTTACGGCACTACTGAATATTTAGCCGCTGCACTACTTGATATGGAATGGCATTCATTTGGTTCTGATGAAAAAATTACTGATGTTCAAAAGTTTGAACAAGACGCGCTAGAAAAACACGGTATTGCTTACTACCCTGTTCCACCGCGTTACAAATCAAACTTCTTTAGCCACACATTTGCAGGTGGTTATTCAGCAGGTTACTACGCGTACCTATGGACTGAAGTGTTTGCAGCAGATGCCTTTGCACATATGGAAAACAACGGCGGCTTAACACGTAAAAATGGTGACAAGTTCCGTAAAGAAATCCTATCAAAAGGTAACAGCCGCGACTTAATGCAAAGCTACATTGAGTTTAGAGGTCAAAAACCAACTACCGACGCATTACTTAAGCGCCGTGGTTTAGTTGAGTAAATAACTTAATTTATTAAGCTCACTTTTATAAAAGCCCGCTTGCGGGCTTTTATTGTTTATACCCTCACATATAACAGATAAACTTAGCTCAATATTTATTAAAAGATGATGGTTATGCAGTACTTATTTACAGTCACTTTGCTATGGGCATTTTCGTTTAGTTTAATTGGTGTGTACTTAGCAGGACAAGTTGACGCTTGGTTTAGCGTATTAATACGCATAGCACTAGCAACACTGATTTTTTTACCTTTTTTAAAGCTTAAACAAACGCCTAAACCTTTAGCCTTAAAGCTTATGCTGATTGGCGCTATACAACTTGGTGTTATGTATAGCTTTTACTACCACTCATTTTTATTTTTAACCGTTCCCGAAGTGCTGCTATTTACTGTAATGACTCCTTTGTACATTACCTTGCTAAATGATGCATTGAATAGACGCTTTAACCCACGCTTTTTTATAGTCGCGCTTATTGCTGTAATCGGCGCAATTACTATTCGTTACGAAAACCTAAATAACAATTTCATAATCGGTTTACTATTAGTTCAAGGTGCTAATATAAGTTTTGCTGTAGGCCAAGTCACCTATAAACGCTTAATGAATAAAAATCAACTTGATGATAAAACCGTGTTCGGATGGTTTTTTATAGGCGCACTTATTATTGCCATAATTTGTTATGCATTATTTGGCAATTCAAACAAATTACCAACCACTTCTACTCAGTGGGGCATACTGATTTATTTAGGGGTTGTTGCATCAGGCCTTGGTTACTTTATGTGGAATAAAGGCGCAACCCTTGTCAACGTTGGAGCTCTAGCAGTCATGAATAACTTACTTATCCCAGCAGGGATTATTGTTAACGTGCTTATTTGGAACAGAGACGCTGACATAGTTAGGTTAAGTATTGGAGCAGCTATAATGTTAGGTGCATTATTGGTCAATCAAATGCTTAATAAAAAGTGAATTAATAAGTTTGTAGCTAAATTGTCATTAATAATCATTAAGGTAGTACAAATTTTACTTTTTAAGGATAAACAATGAAACGTATTACCTTACTTACAAGCTGTATATTGTTAGCCGCACTTGCAGGCTGTGATGACGATGTAGAAATAGTAGAAAAAGAAGTGGTTGTTACCAACACCGAAGTGGAAATTGTTGAAGTACCTACGCCCATTGTTGTAGAGGTTGCTGAAGGCGCAAATATTCAGCTAGGCACTCGCCCCGACTATTTAATTGATGATATGGCGCAAAGCACACTAAAAACAAAATTAGAGTCATGCAGCGAAGGGCCATTTTATCGTACTGATTTTTCCATTGGTCATCGCGGTGCGCCAATGCAATACCCTGAGCATACTAAAGAAGCCTACATTGCTGCAGCCAGAATGGGCGCAGGCATTGTTGAATGCGATGTTACATTTACAAACGACAAAGAGCTTGTTTGTCGCCACTCTCAATGCGATTTGCATACCACAACTAATATTTTAGCCATTCCTGAACTTGCAGCGAAATGCAGTGTGCCATTTACACCAGCCAATCCTGCTAATGGTATTGCTGCATCAGCTAAATGTTGTACCAGCGACATAAGCTTAGCGGAATTTTTGACCCTTGAAGGTAAAATGGATGGTGCAAACACTAATGCAACTACCGTTGCCGATTACATGGATGGTACACCAAGTTGGCGCACTGATTTATATGCCACCAACGGCACATTGATGACCCATAAACAAAGCATTGCACTGTTTAATGAGCTGGGTGTAAAAATGACCCCAGAACTAAAATCGCCACAAGTAAGTATGCCATTTGATGGAATGACACAAGAGCAATATGCGCAAAAAATGCTAGACGAGTACACACAACTGGATGTGCCAGCCTCAAAAGTTTACCCGCAATCATTTAACCTTGATGACGTAAAATACTGGATTAACAACAACCCTGACTTTGCAGACAAAAGCGTATACCTAGATGGTCGCGACAGTGAAGCCGGTTTTGATCCAAGTAACCCGCAAACATGGCAACCGAGCATGGATGAACTTGTTGCCGATGGCGTTAAAATTTTAGCCCCTCCTATTTGGATGATGCTAACAATAGATAGCGAAAACAATATCGTCCCCTCGCAATATGCAATTGACGCTAAAGCGGCAGGTTTAGCGCTTATTGCATGGAGCCTTGAGCGCTCAGGCCCGCTAAATGAAGGCGGCGGTTATTACTATCAATCAATTGCTGATGTTATAGATAACGATGGCGATATGATGACGGTTGTTGATGTACTTGCAAAAGACGTGGGGGTTATGGCTATATTTTCAGATTGGCCTGCTACGGTAAGTTATTACGCTAGTTGTAATAAAATGCCTGCAAGTATTTAATACCAATCTGCTTATAT
>NZ_JJNY01000096.1:0-13293 GCF_000690035.1 Pseudoalteromonas sp. S3431 | reverse complement strand
GAATTTATTTCGCGCTCTATTGCGTGAGCGTATATTTAAAAAGCGAGGTGTAAAACCTCACCTACCCAGAGTAAGCAGGCAAATTGTAGGTGCGAATTTATTTCGCGCATAGAGCCCAACTTAAACGTAAAAAGCGAGGTATAAAACCTCACCTACAATAAACATCAAGCACGTAGGTGCGAATTCACTTCGCGCTTGAGTAATATTTAAGCTGTACCACCGACCGTTAACTGATCAATTTTAAGGCTTGGTTGGCCCACGCCTACCGGTACGCTTTGACCATCTTTACCACAAACACCAACACCTTTATCAAGTGCTAAGTCGTTACCAACCATAGATATTTGCTGCATTACTTCTGGGCCATTACCAATAAGCGTTGCGCCTTTAATTGGCTGAGTAATTTTACCGTTTTCGATTAAATACGCTTCTGATGCGCTAAATACAAACTTACCTGAGGTTATATCAACTTGTCCGCCGCCAAAGTTAGGCGCGAATACCCCTTTTTTAACACTACTGATAATATCGGCTTGGCTGTGCTCACCACCTAACATGTAGGTATTAGTCATGCGAGGCATTGGTAAATGTGCGTAAGACTCACGACGTGCGTTTCCGGTAGGATTTACACCCATTAAACGCGCGTTTAGCTTATCTTGCATATAGCCTTTTAAAATACCGTTTTCGATTAGCACGTTGTAAGCCGCTGGTGTACCTTCGTCATCTACGTTAAGTGAACCTCGACGGTCAGCTATGGTGCCATCATCAACAACAGTACACAGCTCAGATGCTACTTTTTGGCCCACTTTACCACTAAAAGCAGACGCGCCTTTGCGATTAAAGTCGCCTTCAAGGCCGTGCCCTACCGCTTCGTGTAAAAGCACGCCAGGCCAACCATTACCAAGTACAACTTCCATCGTGCCTGCAGGTGCATCAATAGCTTCAAGATTTACTTTAGCTTGACGTACCGCTTCTTCGGCAAATTCCATCCAACGCGGTTTACCGTCAACAAGCTCTTTAAAATAGCCATAATCTAAACGTGCACCACCGCCTGCGCCGCCGCGTTCACGGCGACCATTTTTTTCAAGCAGTACTGAACAGTTTAAGCGAATAAGTGGGCGAATATCGGTAGCAAACGTGCCATCACTTGCCGCGATTAATACTTCTTCGTATACCGCAGACATTGAGCTAATTACTTGCTCTGCATCGGGTGCTAATTCACGAATGTAGTTTTCAAGTTCGCGTAATAAATTAACCTTGTCGGTATCGCTCATACTCGAAATTGGTTGATGCGGTGCAAACTGCTCTTTAGCTTTAACATCGCTAAATACTTTAATTGCTCTATCTTCGCCAGCATCGGCAATGCTACGCGCTGCTGTTGCCGCTTTATTTAGCGCTTCAAGGTTTATTGCATCAGAGTAAGAAAAACCTGTTTTTTCGCCACTTACAGCACGTACACCAACACCACGTTCAACGTTATAAGAACCTTCTTTAACTAAGCCGTCTTCAAGCACCCACGATTCGTGGTGGCTTGATTGAAAATATAAGTCAGCGTAATCCACTTTATGCTGATGTATGTAAGCGAGCGTTTTTTCGAGCTCTTCTCTATTTAGCAGGCTGTCATGTAGTAAATGCTGTTCAACCGAATTCATAATAAATGCTCTCTAAATCGTTGATGAGACTGCACGGGCATATCTCGTCTAATTTTTTGTAACTGGTCTAAATCTGCGTGGCAGCTTATAAAACCGGTGCCTGTTGGCAATTCGCTCAGGGTATTACCCCAAGGTGAAATAATAATACTGTGACCATATGTTTGTCGGCCATTTTCATGTGTACCGTGTTGAGCCGCTGCAACTACATAGCATTGTGTTTCTATTGCGCGAGCTGCTAATAGCGGTTGCCAGTGTGCTTGCCCTGTAACAACTGTAAATGCACTCGGGACTAAAATAATCTCTGCGCCTTGGCGAACTAGATCATTGAACAAGCCACTAAAGCGCAGATCATAACATACTGTTAAACCTATTTTACCAAATGGAGACTCAACCACCACCATATCGCTACCTGCTTGGGTAAAATCTGATTCTCGATAGCTACCTGTTTTATCATCTACGTTTACATCAAATAAATGTATTTTGTTGTACGTTGCAACAAGCTCGCCTTGATTATTATATAAGTGCGATGCTGCGTAATACTTATGTTCGTTAAATGGCTCAGGCATTGTGCCTGCATTTAACCAAATATTATGGTGTTGGCACAATTCACTAAGTTGTAATTTGTATTGCTCAACTTGCTTAGCAACAAGTAAAGTATCGTTACCAGTTTTACTAAACACTAAAAAAGCTTCTGGCAAGCAAACAAGTAATGGCCTTGTTGCTGGCAGAGTTTTAAGTGCGCGCTTTAAGCTTGCTATGTTGTCATCAGGGTTTAGCCCTGAACACATTTGTAGGGCAACTATTGTGGGTGTGCTTATGCTTGCTGTTTTGTTCATTGCGTTACTGTTACTTGTGCATCTTTAAGCTTTAAATCGACTGATGCTTGTGGCTGATTTTGCGCAGCTTGAGGTAGTGTAACTTCACGACTTTTTCTGTCGAGTTCTTGAACAATAGGATCGTTCATTTTACCCGTTACTTTAAAATTGATCTCTGAGATGACGCGCGCAGAATGAATAACTTTATCAAGTGCTAAAGCAGCAAGCCCTGTTACTGGATTAACCATCCATGCCACTATAACCGGAATGCTTGAGGTTACTTGTGGCGCTACAGCAAGGTCATAATCTATATCTAGGGTATTTAAGTTTGCGTAGCCTTTAATAGTTAAATCGGCAGGCACACCGTCCATTTTAGTATCTTTAGTGTAAGCGATACCGTTTTCTAACTGCATAGAGCCTTGCATGCTGTTATAAAAAAAGCCCTTTGAAAATACATCTCTAAAATCAAGTTTCAGTTTGCGTACGAGTGAATCAAGGCTCAACAGCGAAAATACGCGTGCACCACCATCACTGATTTCAGTTAAGTGACCTTCCCCTAAATCCCAAGTAACTTCACCACTTAAAGTTTTCACATCAAAATCATAAGGTGCAGCTTGCCAAGTAAGATCATAATTTAGATCAGCTTTAGAATCCTTAATTGCAGAGGTAATATCAAACTCGCCAAACAATGCGCCTATATCATCACTTTTAAGCTCACCACTTAGCATTGTCAAACCATTTTGCCATAGCCCTTTAGTGCGCAGTACATGATCTCCTTTATCGATTACAAGTTCTGATATCGATAAGCGCTCGCCATCACCTAATAATGACGCACTCACTTTATCAAGCTGATAGCGATCAATTTTGCAGTCACTACATTCAAACTCAATGGCAGGTATTTTAGTAAGCCAGCTCAAGTCTTCCTCAGGAAGTACATCTGTTATTTCAATTAATTGCTCGCTAGGCTGTGCAAAATTAAGCCTTAAGTAATCGGTATTAATTCGTATAGGCTGGCTAGGTTGTGATGTAGGAATAAAAACTCCAGCTCTAAGTTCTTTAGCATTTAGCTTTAGGTATAAATCGTCTTTTGATGGTGCTAAACGCATTTCAAAATCATTAAAGATGATGTTACTCGCATCAAGCATACCTACATTTGCGACCACCTCATTAAGCGGTGGCATAATCCCTTTTGATTCTTTATCTGGATTTGCTTTACCTGCTTTAATTATTTGATCAATCAGATCAAACCAAGGCACTAGTTCACTCTGCTCAAGATTTATATTTACGCTTAAGTCTTTTTGGTTTAATCCTAAATCTTGTTTTCCGATCACAAAATGGGCATTACTAAACTGTGATTTCCCATTTTCTAAAATAGCATTAAAGTAAAACTGTTGATTAGCGTTTGCTGTAATGAGATTAGAAATATCATCTCCTTGAACTACTGCATCAAGTGCCCACGCTTGTTCGCTATTTTTATTATAAGGTGCGGGTAAGTTACTCGTTAAGCCAAGTAGTTCTGAGTTTACCTGTGCACGGTAATTAAAGCCTTGTTCGGTAAAATTAAGTACTAAACCAATATCAACATCGCTTTGCCCACTTAAATAATTTTTTAATATACCTTGCCCACTATCAATTAGTGTATCGGCGTCAACTTTGGCGTTTATATCTATGTTTGCTTGGTAATTTTTAGCATCACTTTTACTGCTGTAATTAATATTTAGCGGCATACCCAACCACTTCGCAGTCGCATTTTTAAGTGTAATATTGTCGTTTGTAAAATTAAGCTCGCCAGTTAAGTTTTTAAGCTCAATGCCTGGCGTTGCTATAAATACTGGCAAGTCATTTAAATTAACTTTGCCGCTAACACTGGCTCCGCCTTTAAACTTAGAGCCTACTAAAAGCTCAATACTGGCATCGGCTTCGCCTTTGCCCTGTACGACTTTAAAAATTTCAGCAAGAGGTTTGGCAATAGGTGTCGCTGCAAAAAAATCATGTAACTTTTCCATCTCTGCTTTTTTATCAATTTGCACAATAAGTTCATCAGCATTCATTAAATCTGCAATGCTCACCTGTACACTATGACCAATATCTAAATTAACCAACTTGCCTTGCTGGCTATATATGTCCATCCGCTCATTAGCAAAATGTAGCTGCACATTAGCATTAGTGACCGCAGGCCAATCAGGGTCAAACTCATAGGTTGCATTGTCTATTTGTGCTAATACATCAAACTGACCACTACCATCAGTAAATGGGAAACCAGACAAAGGCCCTGCAAATAAGACCTGTGCTTTAGATACTTCTCCGCCTTTAATTGCACCATTTAAATAGCTAACGAGCTCATGGCTCATTGCTTTTAGCGGGAAGTAATGCCCTGCAATATTGGCATCTGGAGCGAACGCTTCTGCATATAAATCTAAACGAGGCGTATCCCCGAGGCTCAGCTGCATTTCAGCAGCAAGTGTTATTTCATTATTATCAAACCAAATTTCATCACTACTGATGTGCCAACCTTCTTTTCGATTTACTAAATCTAAATCGATATTAATTTGATTATATTGGATATCATTACTAAAGTTTTCGCCAGTAACAAGCGTGCCATTTTCGCCAAATAAGCTAATACGTCCGCTTGCTTGATTTACAAGACCACTTACTCTTAACCCTTGAGCAGCCGGTACTGAATCGAGCTTTTGCCAACCAATATTGTCAGCCTCAAACCATAGCTGCCACTGCTCAACGCTTTCAAAATTTAAATATGCTTGTTTAATCAAACCACTTGGTTCACGCTCTAAAAAAGGGGCTAAACCATTAAAATTAGTTAATCCAGCTAAATTATTTAGTAGCTCTAAATCAACTTGCTGTAACCATACTTTGTTTTGCGCATCTAGCTTTGCTTCAAACTCTAAACTTGGCCAAGCCTTGCTGTTACTAGCAAATGTTAAACCTGTACTTTTTAAGCGCCAACCATTTTGCTCTGGGTATAAATGAAATCCCCCTTCGCTTAAACTAACTTGTTGATTTTTTTCTTCATACTGCCAACGCACAAAGCTTGGTAACCATTGCACTTTTATATCGCTAAATAGCCCTTTTTCGAGCTTAAGCCAAGCTTGTAAATTTATATCACTGTGTAATTGCTGCTTTTCACTTGTTATGTATTGCGCTAACCAGTTAGATACATCTACTTTATTTGCTTGCACATACATATCACCAATTACCTTTTCCAAGGTCTTACCCGATAAAGCAATGCGCGCATCAAAATTACCAACTGAGATACCAGGCAATGCCAAGCTACCACTGCCTAGGTGTTTTTTATCTTCATTTTGCCAAGTAATATTTTTAAGCATTACTTTACGCTCTTTACCATCTTCAAGTATGAAGTTGACGCTTGAATTCTCAATAGCAAAATGCCCAGTTTCACCTAAAAAAAGACCTTCAATGAGTTCTTTTTGTTCAAAAGAAACTTCACCTTGCTCATTGCCATTAAATAAGTTGCCCACATTAACGCTGGTGTGAAAGCCACTAATAACAAAATAATTAGATTTTAACTGTAGCGTTTTTAAGCTTTCCCACAAATTAAGCTCTAAACTGGTTTTTGCGATGGTAAGAGAAATAGGAGCCGTTTCATTATCTTTAAAGGATAAATCTTCAAGAACCAAAGCGGGGCCACTACCCTGCCAACTTGCTGAAATAGAACCAATTGAAAGGCTGACATCAAATTTACTGTGTAAGTAAGTTTCAATATCGCCTTTATAGTCATTAGCATAAGGAAGTGTATATTTTAAAATAGAAACAATAACGGCCAGTAATACCAAAATTATGGCGCAGGTTTGCCATAACTTTCTAAAACAAAAAAAACAGACCGCTTTTGCTTTCATTACATCATTACCACATCAAACTGTTCTTGGCTGTATAAACTCTCGGTTTGAATATGTACTTGCTTACCAATAAAAAGCTCAAGTTCCGCTAGGTTATGATATTCGTCATTAAGTAAAGATTCACTCACTGCTGGGGCAGCGTACACCATAAATTTATCGGCTGCGTAAGCACGATTAACGCGCACTATCTCGCGTAATATTTCATAGCACACTGTTTCAACTGTTTTTTGCGAACCACGACCTGAACATGCAGGACATACATCACATAAAATATGTTCTAGACTTTCGCGCGTACGCTTACGGGTCATTTCCACTAAACCGAGTGCAGAAAGACCATTTATATTCGTTTTGGTGCAATCTTTCGATAACGCAGATTCAAGCGAATGTAATACGCGGCGTTTGTGGTCTTCGCTTACCATATCAATAAAATCGATAATAATAATGCCGCCTAAATTACGTAGTCTGAGTTGACGGGCGATAGCCGAAGTAGCTTCTACATTGGTATTAAAAATAGTTTCTTCTAAATTACGATGGCCAACAAAAGCTCCAGTGTTTACATCAACCGTGGTCATCGCTTCGGTTTGATCAATAATGATATAACCGCCCGATTTTAACGTTACTTTACGATGTAATGCTTTTTGAATTTCATTTTCGACATCAAACAAATCAAATATTGGGCGCTCACCTGGATAATACTCAAGTACTTTAGAAAGCTGTGGTACAAACTCATCAGTAAATAACTTAAGCTCTTGATAAGTCAATTTTGAATCGACACGAATACGCTCCATGTCTTCACCTACATAATCACGAAGCGTTCTGAACGCAAGTGTTAAGTCTTCATGTAAGATGCTCGCTTTACTTGTTTTTTTTCTGCGAGATACTATTTTTTCCCATAACTTTCTTAAAAATTCAGCGTCGTGCCTTAGCTCAGCTTCGATTGCCCCTTCGGCTGCTGTACGCACAATAAAACTGCCATTTTCATCGCCATATTCCGCAACTATTTTTTTAAGGCGTGCACGCTCTTCTTCGGTTTCGATGCGTTGGCTAACTCCTACATGAGTAGCATCGGGCATAAATACTAAATAACGAGAAGGAATTGTTATATCTGTGGTGAGTCTTGCACCTTTAGTACCAAGCGGATCTTTAACCACTTGCACCATAATGTATTGACCTTGGCGAACTAACTCACGAATATCTTGTACTTTTTTTATCGGAGTGTCGTCAACGCCTTCTACAATTGATGCGCTGTTTACGATATCTGACGCATGCAAAAAGGCCGCTTTTTCAAGGCCTATATCAACAAAAGCAGCTTGCATTCCTGGTAATACACGACTTATTTTCCCTAAGTAAATATTACCAACAATACCGAGGTTGCCAATACGCTCAAGTTGAATTTCTTGTAATACACCGTTTTCTATTAAGGCAACACGGCTTTCGCTTGGTGTGACATTGATCAGTAATTCTGTACTCATGTTACCTTCTTAAGAATGCTTGTAATAATTGTTCGGTCTCATATAAAGGTAAGCCTACAACACAAAAATAGCTACCCGAAATATGAGTAACAAAGCGACCGCCTAAACCTTGTATTCCATAGCCACCGGCTTTATCTTGTGGTTCACCACTTAGCCAATATGCTTTTATTTCTTCATCGGTGAGGGTTTTAAACGTAACGTCAGTACTTACTACGCAACTAAGTATTTTATCTTTACTAGCAAATGCGATAGCCGTTAACACTTGATGTGTGTTACCTGATAAGCGCTTTAATGTTTGCGTAAAGTCAGCTTCATCACGAGGCTTACATAAAGACTCGTTATCAATAACAACCACTGTATCACTACCAAGCACCGGTCGGTCGGTATAGCCAAGCTCAACACCTAAGCTTGCCTTTAAACGCGCTAAACGCTCTACATAATTATGCGGCTGCTCATTAGGCAACTGGCTTTCGTCTGCATCAACACTAAATTGCGAAAACTCGATGCCTAACTGATTTAGTAATTCTTTACGGCGGGGAGAGGCTGATGCCAAATACACTGAAGTAGTCATTTACCTGATCCTAAAATGTCTGCGGTACTTACGAAGTAATGAAAATACCCAAAACCAACTCACCATACCGGTAAGCACTGGCCATAAATATTGTGGATTAAAATAAACACCGAGTAAAAAGTGATTTAACCAAAACTGCATTAAATGATAAAGCGTTAAGAACAAACCAATCAATAAGCTTTGCTGCCAAAGCGAAAAATTACGAATTTTTTGGAAATTGCTTGCAGTTACAAAAATACAAATCGAATAAGTCAGTGAATTCACACCAAGTGGCGAACCAGAAGCTAAATCAATTAATAAGCCAACCACCCATGCTGTAGCAATATTTAAACGATGCGGTAATGCAAGTGACCAATACATCAAAACAAGTAATACCCAATCAGGGCGAAATGGTTCAAACGAAAAAGGTAATGGCATTAACGCCATAACTAAGGCAAAAAATATGCTCAACCCTATTAACAATGAATAACGGCTAATCATTATTTAGACGCTCCTGCTTATTGCGCCACAAAATAACTAATAAACGAATACGATCTAGCTGAGCAATTGGCTCGGCATATACTTGAGCAAATGGCTGACCTTCATCTCGGTTAATTTCAGTTACAACAGCCACGGGGTAGCCTTCTGGGAATGTGCCGCCTAAACCTGACGTAACGAGTACATCGCCAATACGCACATCTAAGCTATGTGGCACATGCGAGAGTTTAACGACATTAATTTTACCAATGCCTTCGACCACGGTGCGCACATCATTACGTAAAATACGTACCGGCGTAGCATGCGTGGTGTCTGTCATTAGCAATACCCGTGATGTCGTCGATCCTACTTTAGTAAGTTGCCCTACCACTCCCATTTCATCAATAACGGCTTGCCCCTCACTGAGTTCATCGGTTGTACCACGATTAATTACCACTTGGTGACTATATGGATTTGAATGAACTGAAAGCACTTGCGCAATAATTTTACGATTAGACTGCTTTGCCGATGAGCCAAGTAAGGCACGTAGTTTTTGATTTTCTCTGGCTAAGAATTGATATTGCTGAAGTTGCTCACTTTGTAACATTTGCTTTTTTTTAAGCGCTTCGTTTTCAGTAAGAAGTTGATCCCGTGTATGCAGGCTTTTGGCACTAAAACTAAAAAGTTCGTATGGTAAATTAGCAACATAAATTAGCGGGCTAACGAGGGTATTGAGGCTAGTACGAACAACCGTACCACCTTGTGTGTATCTATCACCAATTATGAGTACGATACTCAAAAACACTGCGACAAAAAGTCGCAGTTGTAAGGAGACGGTTCGTCCAAACATTAATTTCATTAATCGTAACTAAAAACATCACCACCATGAACATCGATCATTTCCAGCGCTTTACCACCACCACGTGCAACACATGTAAGTGGATCATCGGCAACAACAACCGGAATACCCGTCTCTTCCATCAATAAACGGTCTAAATCTTTTAGCAATGCACCGCCGCCAGTCAATACCATTCCGTGCGCAGAAATATCTGACGCAAGCTCTGGTGGAGACTGTTCTAGTGCAACCATAACTGCACTTACAATACCCATTAATGGCTCTTGTAGCGCTTCTAAGATTTCGTGTGAGTTAAGTGTAAATGAGCGTGGTACACCTTCAGCTAAATTACGGCCACGTACTTCAATTTCGATTGGCTCGTCAGTTTTAAACGCAGAGCCAATTTGATGCTTAATGTTCTCAGCTGTTGCTTCACCAATTAAGCTACCAAAGTTACGGCGCACATAGTTAATAATCGCTTCGTCGAACTTATCGCCACCAATACGTACAGATGATGAGTAAACAACACCGTTAAGTGAAATAATAGCAACTTCAGTTGTACCGCCACCAATATCAACAACCATAGAACCGGTTGCTTCTGATACTGGTAAGCCTGCGCCAATAGCGGCTGCCATTGGCTCTTCAATTAAGTAAACTTCACGAGCACCGGCACCCATAGCAGATTCACGTATTGCACGTTTTTCTACTTGAGTAGCACCACACGGTACACAAATTAGTACACGTGGGCTTGGGCGCATAAAGTTATTGTTGTGCACTTGCTTGATAAAGTGCTGTAACATTTTTTCTGTTACATAAAAGTCAGCAATTACACCATCTTTCATTGGACGAATTGCTTTAATATTACCAGGCGTACGACCTAACATTTGCTTTGCTTCAGTTCCTACTGAGGCTACACTTTTAGGTCCACCAGCACGCTCTTGGCGAATAGCAACAACTGAAGGTTCGTTTAATACAATACCTTCTTCTTTTACATAAATTAGGGTATTGGCTGTACCCAAGTCGATCGATAGATCGTTAGAAAAAATACCACGGAGTTTTTTAAACATGAGGCTGGATGACCTTTGAAATACGTTCTTATGTTAGCTGCCTTACTTTAACATGCTTAGTTATGTGAGCAATATAAAGCGCAGCTGCCTTTGTAAATTTGTGAAAAAAAGGAAGCTAAGCTTCCTTCTTAAATTTTATCGTTCACGTACTAGACGAAAACCAATGTAATTAGATCTAAAATCAGGTGCTAAAATTAAGCGCGTTGAAGCACGAGCAAGACTTGGTGCAAAATTCCACGCCCCACCTCTTACTGCAATATCAGATTCACCTGATTCTTTATTGGTCCATTCCCATACATTACCTACGGTATCGTATAGTCCAAATGCATTCGGTGAAAAAGAACCAACTGGTGCAGCGCGCTTATTTGACCATTCACTACCACACCAACCACAGTTAGCTAAACCTTTACCAATTTCGTTACCCCAAGGGTATTCGGTTTCAGTACCGGCTCGTGCAGCATATTCCCATTCAACTTCATTAGGTAAACGAAATTGCTGCCCGGTTTGACCTGATAACCATTCTGCATACGCTTTAGCATCGTTATAGGTTAAGCATACAGCAGGAAAGTTACTATTTTGATCAAATCCTGGGTTGCGCCAATTTAAGTTTGCTTCCCATACTGGTTCGCCATTTAAATAATATGCGCACCCTTTATTTTGCTCTGCTTGTGTTTTGTAACCGGTATTTGCTACAAATTTTTCGTAGGCTCCAACGGTCACTTCTCGACTTTGCATCGTAAATGAATTGGCGATCACTTTTTCAACAACCGGACGCTCATTCGCTAAACCATTGCCGTTAATATCGCCCATTTTAAACTTGCCTGCTGGAATAACAACAACAGCGGTCTGAACATTTTCATTTAATACATTTATATTTTCATTAACCTGACGGGTAGTCACTTCTGTTTGCTCACGAGTGTATGTCGGTGCAGCAATCGACTCAGGCTTTTTTACTAAATTTACATGAATAGTCTGTGCTTTATTTAAATCTACACGCGCTTGGTAGGGCTTGTAACCCAGCTTACGCACTTCTACATTATGAACTCCACGCGGTAAACTAGTTACTAAACGAGTAGAACCAAAACTAACACCATCAATAAAAACTTCGTCGTCGTACACATTAGAGCGAAGCGTTAACTCTACCTGTTTATTGTTATCATTTGTGGTAATTACACGATTATTGCTAGCAACAGGTTTCATTGTGTAATTACTTACTGACGGCTCATCTAAACGAGATACCTGAACTGTTGCGCTATTATCCGCGCTATTACTGAATGTTAACTGACTATCTGAAAAAGTAGTGCCATAAGCCGGCTGATACACAGCGGTAAGTGGTGTCCCATACTCAGAACAATAATGGTTATCAACACTTAGTAAGTTACATAAACGACTGCTGTTGACTTCACCACGCATAGTGACGCTTAAATTAACGTTGTAATTACCTTGCCCACTAAAGGCGCTGCTCACTACATGACTACTTAAAATTTGTACTTGAGCGCCCGCCATATTACGTTTTGGCTCTACTAGGCGCTCTTCCGTTAAGTTGGCAAAAATTTGGTCTACAAAACGTTTTGTTGCTTTTTGTAAGCCCATTTGTTGGCCGCGTTGTTCACAAGCTGCAAGTGTTTCGGTGCGTTTACAGTTAATTGTATGATTAACTTCTAGCGTACCCTCACGCGTAAACTCATTACGTAAACGTTCAACTCGCGCTGTTGTTAGTTGCTCTTTTAAACTCTCTAAGGTGTTTAGTAACGTATGCTTAGCAACACGGATCTGTTCAATGTCTTTACGGTGGGATGCAATTGCCGCCAACTGCATAGAAATATCGTCTTTATTTTGCTTGTGATCAACCACCGCTTTTTGATAACGCGACTGAGTTGTACTGATATCTAACGTAGGATCGTCAATTAAGCGACGATACATTTCGTTCATTGCGTCAAGTGCTTGGTTTTTTTCTTTATCTAATTCAGTTGAACGAGAACGAAGTAACTCCAGTTGAGTTTGTAACTGATTTTCTTCTTTAAGATGTTTATCAAGTATTCTTGTCGAGCTATCGTATTCTGTTTGTTTAATACTAATTTCTGACTCAATTCCAGTTACAGTTGCTGTATCTTGTGCAAATGCACTACTAGCTAACAAACTAGCTGAAATTAACAGAGATAAAGGAGTAATTCGCATATATTCCAGTCCCAAAAAGCGGCAATTATTTGGTCGTTATTATTTTTTATAATTAAAGCCTTATGCTATGTACTTGCAGCACAAAATACAAGCTTTGTTCAATTATTATCTGAGTTTACAACTATTCACGTGTACCACGCCAGTAAATAACCCGATCATTTCCCTTTAAGCGGCAAAATTATAAAATAGCCACAAGTTCACTTCCCGTCTTTTCAGTATTAACAAGACTTTTGTATTGCATTTAAAAATATGACTTTATAAATAACGCGACCTAACCTGAACTCTAGGTAAGGGACTTACCAGAGCCTGTTGATCTTTTAAGAATAAAACTTGTTCTATCTAGGGGCTATTTAATCGCGGAGCGAGGTTTGTAACCTA
>NZ_JJNY01000095.1:0-3850 GCF_000690035.1 Pseudoalteromonas sp. S3431 | reverse complement strand
TAGTGGGCTCGGTAACGGCTCCTGCGCTGCGCTACTGGCTTACATCCATGTAAGAATAAGTAAAAACCGAGCAACAAAGAGTAAATTGCCTTAATATTTTTATTAATGTACCGTTATTTTAATTAAGTTTGAATTTATTCTGCTATTTATAATACATAAAAAAAGCGCCAATTGGCGCTTTTTTTGTATTTAGATAGTTACCTAACCAATTAAAGGCCAGCAGCTGCGCGAAGTGCTTCAGCTTTATCTGTACGTTCCCAAGGGAATTCGTCACGACCAAAGTGGCCGTAAGCCGCTGTAGGAAGGTAGATAGGGCGCTCTAAATCAAGCATTTGAATTAGACCGTAAGGGCGCAGGTCAAAATGTTCACGAATAAGCTCGATTAAACGGCTTTCTTCTAGCTTGCTTGTACCAAACGTTTCAACGCTGATAGAAGTAGGCTCTGCAACACCAATTGCGTAAGAAACTTGTAGCTCACACTTGTCAGCAAGGCCAGCAGCAACAATGTTTTTAGCAACATAACGTGCAGCGTATGCAGCACTACGGTCAACTTTTGATGGATCTTTACCAGAGAAAGCACCACCACCGTGACGAGCCATACCACCGTATGTATCTACAATGATTTTACGACCTGTTAAACCACAATCGCCCATTGGTCCGCCAATTACAAAGCGACCTGTTGGGTTAATGAAAAACTTAGTCGCGCTTGTAATAAGTTCTGCAGGAAGTACCGGCTTGATGATTGTTTCCATCACCGCTTCTACTAAATCTTTTTGCGAAATGTCTTCGCTGTGCTGAGTAGAAAGCACTACAGCATCAATACCTACTGGCTTGCCGTTTTCGTATGCAAAAGTAACTTGAGATTTTGCATCTGGACGTAACCAGTTAAGCTCGCCGCTTTTACGAACTTGCGCTTGGCGCTGTACTAAACGATGTGAGTAAGTAATTGGAGCTGGCATTAGTACTTCTGTTTCGTTACATGCGTAACCAAACATTAAGCCTTGGTCGCCAGCGCCTTGCTCTTCTGGGCTAGTACGGTCAACACCTTGGTTAATGTCTGGAGACTGTTTACCAATGGTGTTTAAAATTGCACATGAATCGGCATCAAAGCCCATGTCTGAATTTGTGTAGCCAATGTCACGAATTGTTTTACGTGTAATTTCTTCGATATCAACCCATGCGCTAGTCGTGATTTCACCACCAACCATAACCATACCGGTTTTCACGTACGTTTCACACGCTACGCGAGCATGAGAGTCTTGCTCTAGGATAGCATCAAGTACCGCATCAGAGATTTGATCGGCGATTTTATCCGGATGACCTTCAGAAACTGATTCAGAAGTAAATAAATGTTTTGCCATTGTATTTCTGCTCACAAATATTGCGCTTCACAAACGTCGGTATTAGCGCTAAAAAATTAAGGGGCGTATTTTATCGAAAACAAAACACCTTGCATAGTGTTTTTACGCCTAGACGTCTAAATAAAATTACGAATGTCGTTCTGGTCTTAAAAAATATTCATAATGCTCCCTTTTATGGGGTTTTTAATTGCACACCGCCCCCACAATAAGTAAGAATGGTCGGTATAACAGTATTCAATAAACTTGGATACATAAACGAATAATAAATACCCGTGCAAATACACATATAAAGGTAGGAGAATTCATGCCATCTCGCAAAGAACTTGCAAATGCAATTCGCGTCTTGTCAATGGACGCAGTACAAAAGGCCAAATCTGGTCACCCTGGAGCCCCTATGGGCATGGCTGATATCGCAGAAGTATTATGGCGCGATTATCTAAAACATAACCCAACAAATCCAGAGTGGGCTGACCGTGACAGATTTATTCTTTCAAACGGCCACGGTTCAATGCTTATCTATTCTCTATTGCACCTAAGTGGTTACGATTTACCATTGGACGAAATTAAAAACTTCCGTCAAATGCATTCTAAAACACCAGGCCACCCTGAATATGGCTATGCACCAGGAATCGAAACTACTACGGGTCCATTAGGTCAAGGGATCACAAATGCCGTAGGTATGGCCATTGCTGAAAAAGCGCTAGCTGCACAGTTTAACCGTGAAGGTCACGATATTGTTGATCACTTTACCTATGCATTTATGGGCGATGGCTGCCTTATGGAAGGTATTTCTCATGAAGCAGGTTCACTTGCAGGCACATTAGGTCTGGGTAAACTTGTTGCATTTTGGGATGACAACGGCATCTCAATCGATGGCGAAGTTGAAGGTTGGTTTACAGATGACACGCCAGCTCGCTTTAAAGCATACGGTTGGCATGTAATTAGTGGTGTTGATGGCCACGATAGCGATGCTGTAAGTGCTGCAATAGCAGAAGCAAAAAGCGTTACCGACAAACCTTCACTAATTTGTTGTAAAACAATTATTGGTTACGGTTCACCTAATAAATCTGGTAGCCACGATTGTCACGGTGCTCCACTAGGTGATGACGAAATTAAAGCATCTCGCGAATTTTTAGGTTGGACCGGCGATGCGTTCGAAATTCCTGATGATATTTACGCAAAGTGGGATAGCAAAGAAAAAGGTCAGCAGCTTGAATCAAGCTGGGACGAAAAATTTGCAGCATACGCAAAAGCATACCCAGAGCTTGCGGCTGAATATAAGCGTCGTATTAATAACGAACTGCCTGGCGATTGGGCTGAAAAATCTCAAGCGTACATTGAGCAATTACAAGCAAACCCTGCAAACCCAGCGTCTCGTAAAGCATCGCAAAATGCATTAAACGCATTTGGTCCGTTATTACCAGAATTTATGGGTGGTTCAGCCGACTTAGCAGGCTCAAACTTAACAATTTGGGATGGCTCTAAAGGTTTAACACACGATGATGCAAGCGGTAACTACATTTACTACGGTGTACGTGAGTTTGGTATGTCTGCAATTATGAATGGTATTGCCCTTCATAAAGGCTTTATTCCTTACGGTGCTACGTTCTTAATGTTTGTTGAATATGCAAAAAATGCCGTACGTATGGCTGCATTAATGAAGCAACCAAGCATTTTTGTATACACGCACGATTCAATTGGTTTAGGTGAAGATGGTCCAACTCACCAACCAGTAGAGCAAATTGCAAGCATGCGTTTAACGCCTAACTTATACAACTGGCGTCCATGTGACCAAGTTGAGTCGGCAATTGCATGGCAACAAGCTATTGAGCGTAAAGACGGTCCTACATCGTTAATCTTTACTCGCCAAGGTCTTGAGCAACAAGCGCGTGACGCACAGCAATTAAGCGATGTTAAAAAGGGTGGTTACATCCTTAGCTGTGACGGCAATCCAGAGATTATTTTCATTGCGACGGGTTCTGAAGTGCAACTAGCACAAGATTCAGCAACTGAGCTACGCAGCCAAGGTAAAAAGGTACGTGTTGTATCTATGCCATGTACTGATGCCTTTGAAGATCAAAGCGCAGAGTATAAAGAAAGCGTATTACCGGCATCTGTTACACGCCGCGTAGCAGTAGAAGCGGGTATTGCTGATTACTGGTACAAGTACGTAGGCCTAAACGGCGCAGTAGTAGGTATGACTACCTTTGGTGAGTCAGCACCAGCTAATGAGTTGTTTGAGCACTTTGGTTTTACAGTGGCAAACATTGTAAGCAAAGCAAACGAGCTTTTTTAATCGATTGCTTTAAAGATTAAAAGCCCGCTCTGTTTAAAACAGGGCGGGCTTTTTTGTTTATAGGTCGTGCTTTAGCGCGTTATACCAATCTGCTTATATATGGGGTCTATTTAACATTAAGAAAATTACGCTAGAACTAGGCAAAATTTTTTGTATCTAATTGTTCTAAATAAAAAATTTTTAACGACGTTAT